>DASYVY010000634.1:0-3053 GCA_035936535.1 Thermomicrobiales bacterium
TGATCGTACTGAGGGGTCGGGCCGGTATTCATTCAGGGGCACACCTCCGTGTAGGCCCGGTGTGGGCAGAACGCGCCGTCAGCGTCGCGGCGCTCGCGGGTCATCACGGGGGTGACCCCTGCAACATCCATGCGGGTCAATTGATCGGGATCGGCTCATTCCTTCCCTATGGGAGTGCCTTCGACGGGATCCCCGGCCCTGCAGGCTCGGTCTCTCCCGACGTGGAATTTGGTGCAGTGTCGCAACCTCTGCACAGGGACTGGTGCAGCTGCGCATAGGCGATCCCTTCGAGATCGCCTATGCGGCCCATTGCTGCCGGCCAGCGCAACGGCCGCAGCAGCATGGTCCATGTATCCCTGTCCCTCTGGGGGCGATCATGGAGATCGCCCGTACGACACTCCTGGTGGATATCCCCGTTTCCGCCCGCGCTGCTATGCTTGCCGCTCTGAAACCGGAGATTCCGGTACGCGCAGGACACCCTCTCCGGATTCGACCTGTGGTACAGACCGCCTCGTCCGCTCCAGCCACGCCGGGTGTCGACCCGTTCCAGCAGCGCGTGATCGACGCCACGGAACGGGCGATTCGCGTGCTCGCGCCAGCCGGATCCGGCAAGACCGAGACGCTCGTCCGCCGCATCGCCCGGCAGACCGAAACGGGCCGCGACCCGCGACGTATCCTGGTCCTCACCTTCGACACCAACGCCAACGCCTCGTTTCTCGACAAAATGTCGCAGCTCGGCCTCACGCGGCGGCCGGAGGTCCGGACCCTCAATGCCTTCGGGCTGCGAATCCTGACCCAGCACTTTCCCGACGAGCGCAACCGGACCGCCCGCGCGACCTATTTCCCGGTCGATCCCACCATCGGCCGATTTGTCGAGACGTGCGAGCGCGCGGCCCTGATGGAGATCTTCTCGATCCTCAAGAACCACCTGTTCGATCCCCGCGCCCTTGACCGGAAGGACGCCCGGCGGTGGATCGAGCAGCGCTATGACCGCCTCGCGCCGGAGACGTATCGCTCACGGAACGGCATCGCGCACGCGTCGCTGTTCGCGAAGGCGATCGTGGAAGAATTTGCACGCTTTGAAGCCTTTCTGGAAGCGGGCGGGATCATCGACTTCGACGACCAGAAGCTGCGCTCCCTTGTCCGGCTGCGGAGCGACGCACGCCAGCTGGCGATGGTGCAGGATCGCTATGATGAAGTCATCGTCGATGAGTTCCAGGACATCAACCGCCTGGACTCCGACCTGATCGACCTTGTCTCCCGGAAGGCCGCGCTGGTGATCACCGGCGACGATGACCAGGCGATCTACGAGTTCCGGTGGGCGTCTCCGGAGTTCCTGATCGACCCGAAACGGACGTTCCGGCGAGCATTCACCTCCTACGAGCTGGGCGTCAATTACCGCTGCCCGCCCGTGATCCTGGACCACGCGATGCGGCTGGTGACACACAATCACCGCCGGGTCGCGAAGTCCCCCACCTCTGGCGCCGCCGCGACCGGCAGCATCGAGCAGATCGAGGAGGCCGATTCGCTGGCCGAGGCACGGGCGATCCGGCGCCGGATCCAGGCAATCGTCAACGGCGGAGGGGGCGCATCGTATCGCGAGGTCGGCGTGCTCTATCGCCGCAACGCCCAGCATTTCCCGATCCAGATCGAGCTGGCGAACGCCGGCATTCCCTACGCCGTGCGGGAGGAGTTCGATCTCCGGATCCTCTGGAGGCAGGCGCTCCGGCTTCTCGACCTCTCGACCCAGCTGCGCCTGCCTGACCAGACATCGCCGCCGGACTACCGCGTGGCGGTCGAGACGTACAAGCCGTTCCGATTCATCCCAGAGCGGGGTCGTGCCGGGATCATGCGTGCCGCCGCGACACCCGGGCCGCTGCAGTGGGATCTCATCCTGTCGGCGATCGAGTCCGCCGCCGGTGCCCAGCGAGCCACCGCCTTCCGGACCGTGATGCACCAGCTCACCTCGGCGAGGACGATCGGTACCGAGCTCCAGGTGATCGAGCGGGAGGTTTTCGGGATCGCCGAAAACCGGGACAAGCCGGACGAATCACCGCTCAGCCTGCTCCACGACATCCTGGGCCGGAAGGCATCCGACCGGCGGGAATCGATCGAGCGGCTGCGCGGGTTCATCGAGCGGGCGGCGGCAAGCGGCGGCTCCGGTGACGGGGTGGTGCTCTCGACGTGTCACGGCGCCAAGGGGCGGCAATGGCGGACGGTCGTCCTGCCGTCGTGCAACGAAGGGACCTTTCCCGATCCCCAGAGCCGTTCCAGCGAGATCGACCTGGAAGCGGAGCGCCGCCTGTTCTACGTCGCGATGACCCGCGCCGCCGAGCACCTGATCATCGGCCACGCTGGCATGAAGGGGGAGCGCCGGCCCAGCCGCTTTCTCTACGAGGCGGGTCTGCTCGAGCGCCCGCCGGAGCCGGACGAGCCCATCCGGCCGGCAGTGCGTCCGGTTCCGAAACCCGGGGCGGGAGGTCGGACGCGAGCGGAACCCCGGCCCGATTCACGAGCGGGCACACCCGGCCGCACCCGGACCAACTCGCGGGCGGTAGTCACATCCCGCCGCTCCACGGCAACCTCGGGAAACGGGGAGGACCGCCTGCCACCGGTCAGCGTGGTGATTCCCGGACAGCCCGCCGGCGAGATCCATCTCGACAGCGTCGCCGCCGTGCGTTCAACGATCGAAACGGCCCAGGCGGGCGGGGCCACGGGGGCGATCAGCGTGCACTACCGCGACGTCGAGGCGACGTTCCCACTCCAGCTCGGGCTCATCCTCTCGGGAATCGGCTACTCGATCGCCGAGGATCACGACCTGACGCACTCGTGGCTGCTCGGCTCGCTCTACACGAGCATCACGGGCATGCGGCGGTCGTTCGGCACGGCGGGCACCCGCCCGGAGTACCGTCACCATATGGCCGCGATCCGGGCGATGTCGGCGGTTGCCGGCGCGCACGGGATTCGGAACCTCAAGGACGAGCCATCGTTCCAGCGGGCGCTCTCCGCCGCCCGCCAGCGCGGAAACGCCGGTGAAGCCCACGCCATCACGT
>DASYVY010000635.1:0-2570 GCA_035936535.1 Thermomicrobiales bacterium
CCAAGTGCCAGCGCAACGAGCCAGGGAACCACAGCTTCCTCCGGCGGTGCCGAGTGCACTCCAGCGAGTGTGAAACCGGACGTTCTGAGGAGCGTGAGGAGCCCGAACACCAACCCCGTCGCCACGATCAGGAACATGACGCTGTGCGAGATGCCCCGGTGCTGAAGACGGAGTGGCCGGCGGAGGTCGCTGCGCAGGTCGAACCAGTCCGGCAATCCGCCGCCGGCCATCCCCCACCACAGGCAGGCGGCGGCGATCATCGGATCATGAGAAACGGCGGTGGGCATTGCCACCGCCGCTCCGAGTAGTGTGTGCGTGATCCGGCGCATCAGTCTCCGCTTCCCGGTGTGTCGATTCGGTCCGGTAGAGGGTCAAGCTTTACAGCCGGCCCATCAGGACGTCAGTCAGGAACCATGAGCGGTGACGGCGCTTCATACCCCAAGAAGCTGGTGAAGGGATCCGGGGCAAGACCGCCGGGCGGTTGCCCGGGATCCTGCCCCATGCGTGTGGAAGTCGATAGCGTTATCGCCGACCGGCCAACTAGTACCGATCGCGACGTGGCCCGCGCTGGCCGCGTCCTTCTTCATCCCGCCGGGCACCGAAGCCACCGCTTCGCTCCGGGCGGAATCCGCCGGGGCGACCGCCGCGGTCATCCCGGCGCGGCCCGCGGAAGCCACCGCCTCCACCGGGGCGTGGCCCACGTCCGCTTCCGCCACTGCGAGGACCGCTTGCCGCGGGCTCGTCCGTAGCCTCGACCGTCACCGGCCGGCCCTTGACGGAGGCGTTGCTCAGGGCGGTGATCACCCGCGAGACCGCATCGGCCGGGACATCGACGAACGTGTACGTATCGAAGATGTCGATCGCGCCGATGCTGCGGCCGGGAATGTTCGCCTCGTTCGCGATGGCACCCACGATGTCCTGGGGCCGGACCGCCACGTTGCGTCCGATGTTGATCGAGAGCCGCACCATGTTGGTATTGGCTCGACCACCATCACCGCTCGGTGCTCCCACGAACGTCGCGATGTCGTTCTCGCCCTGGGTCTCGGTCGTCGAGCGGCCGGTCTCCGTGGCGTAGAGCTTGAGGATCGCCGCCGCGATATCCAATGGATCGTGGTCCTCGGCGAGGTCACGAACCGGCTGAAGGTAGGCGCTGAAGCTGTCCTCGTCCTTGACTACGTCTTCGATCAGGGTTTTCAGCACTTCCCGGCGACGCTCGTTGACGTCGCTCGCGCTTGGGAGCCGGCGGGGTTCGATCCGCGCCCGCGTGATCCGCTCGATCGTCCTGATCCAGCGGGATTCGCGCGGCATCACCAGCGTGATCGCGGAACCCGCCTTGCCGGCACGCCCTGTCCGGCCAATCCGGTGGACGTAGGTTTCCGGGCTTTCCGGTATATCGAAGTTGATGACATGGCTCACGTCCGGCACATCGAGGCCCCGGGCGGCGACGTCTGTCGCGATCAGGATTTCGGCCTGGCCAGAGCGGAACCGCTTCATCACGCGGTCGCGCTGCGACTGGGAAAGGTCGCCGTGCAGTGTCTCGACCGGGAACCCGCGCGCCATCAGCGCTTCGCCCAGCTCGTCGACGCCATGCTTGGTCCGGCAGAAGATCATCGCCGACGATGGCACCTCGGCGTCGAGGATACGGGTCAGGGCATCGACCTTCCGCGCACGCGGCACCTCGTAGTAAGTCTGGTGCGTCTCCGGGACCGTCATCTCCTTGCCACGGACGGAGATCCGCTGCGGGTCCTTCATGTACTTGCGCGCGAGATCAGCGATCCGCGCCGGCATGGTGGCGGAGAACAGCGCTGTCTGCCGCTCGTCGGGAACCTGCTGGAGAATCCACTCGATGTCGTCGATAAAGCCCATGTCGAGCATCTCGTCGGCTTCATCGAGAACGAAGAACTTGAGATTGTCGAGCCTGAGCGTGCCGCGTCGCATGTGGTCCATCACGCGTCCCGGCGTACCGACGACGATGTGCACACCACGCTGCAGGCCGCGGAGCTGACGCTCGTATGGCTGACCGCCATAGATCGGAAGGGTTTCAATCCGCTTGTGACGCCCGTACTTGTGCAGCGCCTCGGATACCTGAATCGCCAGCTCGCGAGTCGGGCAGAGGATCAGCGACTGCACACCGCGCTCACGGGGCTCGATTGTCTCGATGATCGGCAGGCCGAAGGCAGCGGTCTTGCCGGACCCTGTCTGCGCCTGAGCGATCACGTCCTTGCCCGCCAGCAGGACCGGAATGGTCTGCTCCTGGATCGGGGATGGGACCTCGTACCCGACCGAAGTGATGCTCTGCAGCAACAGCTCGCTCAGGCCAAGATCGGCGAATGTTGTTCCGGAATCGGATTTCGGCGCGTCTTCGGAAGCCAGCGTGGTGGTCGAGTCGGCGTCGCCAGCCTCCGGGCGGTCGAGGATCGCGGCGCCGCCGCCTTCCGCGAACAGCATCGGTCCGGAGCGTTCAAGAACAAAAGGAAGGAGACGATGAGAAAAAGCGAGGGTTGACATGAGATACCTACTCCAAACTCGGGATGTCATTTCGACATCGACACAGCCACGCGATCCGCGAA
>DASYVY010000636.1:0-1902 GCA_035936535.1 Thermomicrobiales bacterium
GGGTCGGCACAAGACCGACTACTACAGTGCAATCGCCTGTTTGGATCGGCCATAAGGCAGACACAGAGGTCTGCTACTACATCGCGGCGTGAAGCGGCCAGATGCCTGTGCTGAGAGATGCATCAGGCGGCGGGGAACGTCAGGCCCTTAAAGCGCTCGGTCGATGCGACCAGGGCCCGCTCGGTGGCGAGGCGCTCGATGCTCGACGCGCCGTAGAACCCGGCCACACCGGGGACACGATCGAGAATGTATTGCGCGTCGTCCGGTTCCGCGATCGGCCCGCCGTGGCAGAGCACGATCACGTCGTCGCGGCGACGCTTGGCGGCATCATGGATGATCGTGACCGTCTCGACCGCCTCGTCCAGGGTCATCGCCGATTCGGCGCCGATCAGGCCGCTCGTGGTCAGCCCCATGTGGGCGACGACGATGTCGGCTCCGGCATCAGCCATCGCCTCCGCTTCCTCGACGGTGGCGGCGTACGGCGAGGTGAACAGATCCAGGCGGTTGGCCTCCCCGATCATCTCGGCTTCCAGCCCGTAGCCCATTCCCGTTTCCTCGAGGTTGGTGCGGAAGCGGCCGTCGTAGAGGCAGACGGTCGGGAAGTTCTGGACACCGGAGAAGCCCATCTCCTTGATCTGCTTCAGGAAGACGGGCATCAGGCGAAAGGGGTCCGTGCCGCAGACGCCCGCCAGCACGGGAATGTTCCTCACCACCGGCAGGACTTCACCGGCCATCTCGACGACGATCGCGTTGGCGTCACCATACGGCATCATGCCCGCCAGCGAGCCGCGTCCGGCCATCCGGAACCGGCCCGAGTTGTAGATCACGATCACGTCGGCACCGCCGGCTTCGAGGCACTTCGCCGAAAGGCCGGTGCCCGCCCCCGCGCCGAGGATCGGCGTGCCGGCCGCGATCTGCGCCCGCATCCGGCGGAGAATCTCGCTCCGTGCTATCGCCATGAACCTGCTCCTCCCTTACCTGATCATCCCAACCTCGTGCGTCACTCGCCGGTCACCGCCTGTCGGGAAGGCAACTTCACCGTCATCCTGAGCCGCAGCGATGGGCCGCATTCGCCAATAGGCAATCGCGAAGCGATCGAGCGAAAGCGGCCCATCAATCCCTCTGGGATTGCCTGTGAAGGATCCCCGCGCGAAGCGCATCCGGCGCAGCCAGATATGAAGCCAGGAGTAGGATGTCCGCTTCGCCGGGAAACGCTGTAGAGGCAATCTCATTGGGACTGATGGGATTAAGTGGATACAACTCCCTCCATTGGTCAGCATGACGGGAGCGGGATCGCATCGTGGACGGACATCGCGGTCACCGCGTCGCCCGCCGTTCGGTGTAGAGCCGGTGCAGCTCATCCGCCATCGCGGTCGCGAACGCCGGGTCGTTGATGTCGGTCTCGTCCTCCCGGATGGTGACGTGCGGAGCCAGGTGCTCGCGCAGCGCCGCGAACAGGGCAGCGTCGGCGGCGGGATCATGGAACGCCTGCCCCTCCACATCGATCATCGAGACGCCCCGGTGCGGGATGAATAGCGTGACCGGACCAGTCGCCGCGTTGAGCTTGCGGGCGATCGTGCGTCCAAGCTCGGCGTTCTCCTCCGGCGTGGTCCGCATCAGGGTGATCGAGGCGTTGTGCCGGAACAGATTCCGGTCGCGGAACCGCTCCGGAACGGTATCGATCGGCCCGAAGTTGACCATGTCGAGCGCGCCGAGGGACACGACCTGCGGCAGGCCCAGCCTGCCCGCGACCTCCAGCCGCTCGGGCCCGGACGGCAAGGTGCCGCCGACCAGGGTATCCGCCAGCTCGGTCGTCGTGATATCGAGCACCCCCGTGATCGCGCCGCCGCGCATCAGCGATTCCATCGTGTCGCCGCCGATGCCGGTCGCGTGGAAGACGAG
>DASYVY010000637.1:0-3614 GCA_035936535.1 Thermomicrobiales bacterium
CCTTCATCGAGGTCTTCGAGCACACGAGCGACCTGTTGCGGCAGGTGTACGGGACGCAGAACGATGTCGTGATCATGCAAGCGGAGGCGATCCTCGGCCTCGAGGCCGCGGCGGCGTCGTTGTTCGAACCCGGAAACAAGGTGCTGAATCTCGTTTCCGGCGTGTTCGGGAAGTGGTTCGAACAGTTCATCCGCCGCTACGGCGCGGAACCGGTCGAGCTGAGCGTGCCCTACAACGCGGCCATCGATCCCGAGGACGTACGGCGCCTGTTACGGGCCGTGCCGGATATATCGTATCTGTCAGTTGTGCACTCGGAGACCCCGTCCGGCACCGTGAACCCTGTCGCCGAGATCTGCGCCATCGCCAAGGAGCACGGCGTCGTCACCATCGTCGATACCGTATCTGGCCTCGGAGGCGAGATGCTCAGCCCGGAGGAGTGGGGGATCGATGTCGCCGTTGCCGGTCCCCAGAAGTGTCTTGGAGGCCCTCCCGGGCTGTCGCTGCTGGCGATCAGCGACGACGCCTGGTCCGCGATGGAACGGCGCGCCACCCCGTTGCGGGAATCGTTCCTTTCGATCCTCGATTGGAAAACCGCCTGGCTGGAGCAGCGACGCTTTCCGTATACCCCGTCCGTGAGCGAGATCTACGCCCTGGAATCGGTTCTGGAGCAGGCGCTACGGGAGGGAATGCAGTCCGTCGTGGACCGCCATCAGGCTTCGGCACGGGCAACGAGGGCGGCTGTGGAGGTCCTCGGCCTTACCCTCTGGCCGGAACGTCCGGAGATCGCGACGGCATGCTGCACGGCGGTCCACGTGCCGGACACGGTGTCTGACGAGAACATTCGCGAGACGATGCGCTCGCGGTATGGCGTCATGATCGCCGGGGGATACGGTGATCTCGCGGGCAAGCTGTTCCGGCTCGGGCACATGGGTCCGGCGGCGCATCCCACGCTGGTCACCGCCCAAGTGGGGATGCTCGAGCGGACGCTCGCCGATCTCGGCGTCGCGGTGGACCTCGGTGCCGGTGTGGGCGCCGCCCTGGAAGCGTTCGCCGGGTGGGACGATGCCGCAAAACGGTATCCCGTCCCGAGTTGATCGCTGAACGCAGGCCATCCCAGCAGCGCCTGGAAACGGAGCGCCCTAGGAGATTGAAATGGTCGCGTGCGGCAACGCCACGAGTGTAGCGCGGGAGCGGCTCCGGACACCAAGTTCACGCATGCCACCGTACATGTCGCGGATGTTGAAGGCGACCCACCAGTTCCCCACGGCCGCGCAGATACCCGCTAACCGCAATCAATGTCACGCGACGATAGGCACACCAGGGTACGAGGGATCTACGGCTGGCGACCCTTCGCTTACGCGGGGTGTGTCGTCATGGCTTCGTCACGCCGGACGTCATCGAGCAACTGCTTCCCGAGGATAAAGCCGGTGAACGGGGGTATCGACTCGATGAAGGCGAGCAGGGTCTTCCGGATCGGCCAGCGCTTCTGAACATGCGTCAGAAGGAGCAGCGCGACAAACACGAGAACCAGGAAACCATGGATTCGACCGACCCAGGACACACCTTCCGGCATATCGAATCCGTACTTGAACACCATCGCGACAAGAAGACACACCCACGAGATCGCCTCGGCGAATGCCACGGCAGTCAGGGTCTTGAGCAGGGTCATGGTGATCTCCGGACAGGGGTAAGCGATCATGACTGGGGAGGAGCTTGCGATCTCTTCCTGACTCACAACGCTACCACCCGGCGAGCGGGAAATCGGAAAAATGGGTGCAACCGTTCCCATCTCGATGTATCAAACCCGACGGGCATGACAAAGCCACCTCCCGGATCCGGGAGGTGGCTTTGCGAATCACTCGGACCGGTGTATTACTGGTCGAGCATCCGGATGTCTTCAGCACGCGGGCCCTTCGGACCCTCGCCGAGACGGAATTCGATATGATCGCCCTGATAGACCCGGGCGCCATTCAACGCGGACTGATGGAAGAAAACATCAGGCCCGCCGTTGTCCTGCTTGATGAACCCGAAGCCCTTGAGATCGTCGAATCGATCGACGACACCCGTGGCGAGCGGCAAGGTTGAGGGATCGACATCGGACTGGAAACCGCGGCGTCCGCCATCGGAGCGGGCGGCTGGAGGATTGGGATTGGACTCGAGAACGGTAACTGAATCAGCAGCCGGACCCTTGGGGCCCATGCCCACCGTGAACTCGACGCGATCACCCTCGCCAAGACTCTGATATCCGACGGCAGACCGGTGTACGAAAAGATCCTCTTCGCCGCCGTCCCGCTCGATGAAACCGTAACCCTTTTCAGAGTTGTACCACTTGACTGTTCCCGTAGGCATTGTGCTTCCTTGTGTTACCTGGTTCTCGGCGCACTACTCCGAGCTTAAGAGGTTCCGAGCAGATAGTTATGCGCGGAGTGCTTGATTAAGGTACCACGTGCGGAGGAACGGTGTCCAATTGCAATCCGGATTGGTGGGGCTGGGGCCGCTCAACTGGTCCTGCCAGTACGGCAAGTAGACTCGGGACGACAGATAGCACAGAAGCCGATCCTGCTTGATCAGCTTCTGTGCTATGCATTTGATAGACCGGCTGTCCCGAGCGGGAAACTTTTCCTCAAGGAAAGCGACTACCGCGGATCGACATCCGTGCGAGTGGTGCGAGTATTGTCGATGGTTGGCTCGACAACACGCGTCTCACGGCGCTCGACCGTCCGTGCCTCTGGTTCGTTCCTGCGGAGTCCGGCGAGGCCGAGAAGACCGAGAAGACCGAGCAGTCCCCAGTCATCGAATCCCTCGTCCTCTTCCTCTGTAGCAGCCGGAACCGCGACGATCGGGTCAGCCTCCTCGGTCGGGGTGGCCTGCGCCATCGCGCCTCCAGTCAGGAGACCGAACGCGAGAAGCGCGCCGGCGGTTGCCAGTTTCGCCTTGTTTAGCAACGAGTTTTCCAAAGTGTTACTCCCACACCAAATGTGACCTGCGACCCGCACGCTGCACGACCGTCGTGCGGCTGGGTCGGTCCACGTGTTCTCTCATACCGCACTGATGGTGCCATGGTTTGCCGGGCCGCCTATCGCCCGTGTCCCGAACGTACTGGGTTGGTCCTCGTTGGGTAGAGATGGTGGTGCCCGGTCACATGGGGACTTGTCCGCTTTTCGGTATAGTGCTGATTCGAAATCGAGAGGAAAGGGGACAGCACATGCAGGCGACGTTTCCGGCGACCGAACCATATGACAGTGGCATGTTGCGTGTCGGTGACGGAAACGAGGTGTATTGGGAGTGCTGCGGCAATCCTGGAGGGAAGCCCGCGCTCTACCTCCATGGAGGACCCGGTTCAAGCTGCACCCCGGGGCAACGACGGTTGTTTGACCCGGAGCGTTACCGGGCCGTTCTGTTCGACCAGCGCGGGTCCGGCCGCAGCCGCCCCCTGGCGAGCGAACCCGGCGCGAACCTCCAGGCCAACACGACCCAGCACCTCCTTGCCGATATCGAGGCGCTGCGCCGGCATCTTGGCGTGGAGAGCTGGACGGTGCTGGGAATGTCCTGGGGAACGACCCTCGGTCTTGCCTACGCCCAGGCATACCCCCAGCGGGTGGATGCCCTGGTGC
>DASYVY010000638.1:0-2262 GCA_035936535.1 Thermomicrobiales bacterium
GCTGGCGCTCGGCGGGGCCTACCTGCTGGCCCTGTGGTTCGTGCTGGCCGTGTGGACTTTCCGGGATATCGAGACCCGGAGCCGGAGCGTCGTGACCCAGGTCTTTTCCACGCTCCTGGTCGTGTTGTTCTGGGTGCCCGGTCTTTTGCTGTACCGGTTGCTGCGTCCCAGCGAGACCCTCGACGAGGCGTACCAACGATCTCTCGAGGAGGAGTATCTCATTCAGGATCTGGAAGAGCTGCCCCTTTGCCCCTCATGCAATCATTTTGTCGAAGACGATTTCCAGATCTGTCCGCATTGCAACACGCAGTTGCGAGAGCCGTGCACGTCCTGCGAACGGTTAATCGACCTGCGGTGGGCGGTCTGTCCCTATTGTGGGACCCAGCATCATGGAGCCCAGGTCCGCCAGGAGACGCCGGTAGCGGCGGACGCCGATCGCTGGGTGGACCCCGCGAGCATCGAGAAGCGGCTTCGCGATGCCGACGATCAGCGTCGGCGCGAGGGAACGCGAGCGTTGCCGGCCGCCACGGCCGCTACCACGCTTGGGCGGAACCTGTTCGAGACTCCCGGCCGGCGCGCGGAGCCGGTCTGGACTGAAGCTCCAGCACCCGCGGCCGGAGTTGACGGCACCTCCAACGGACAGTCCACCGAGCCGGTCCAGCATCGGGTGCGGATATCGAATGAAGCGGCCGTGTCTGGAGACACCAACGATTCGCCGCTCGCGGGGTCTCCCGGTCCTGCCGGTCCTGATCTTTCGATTCTGGGAGATGGCGACTCCGACGACTCTCGCTCGGCAGATACGGACGCCAGCACGATCCCGGAGCGCTACAGGGTCAACCAGCGATCCTAGCGATTACTTTGGCGTTCCGCGCTGCGGAACATGCGAGGTTGTGTGCGATTCGTGCTACCCGTGTCAGGCAGCGCCGCGGCTGGGGATGGCGTCCGGGCGGATTTGGAAGTTGAACTTGGTGCGCACCGCATCGTAGAAATTCGTCGAGCCGACCTTCACCAGCTGGAACGTATGCTGCCCGCGCCGGATGGTGATGAGATCGCCCTGACCGAGATCTATCGTCGGTCGACCATCGAGGATCAGGGTTCCGGGATGGTCGTTGGTGAGATTGATCTCGATCAGCGCCTGTTCCGAGGCTACCATGGGGGTACGGATCGGGGAGTGGCAAGAGATGGGCACGATCGCGAAACCGCGCACTCCGGCGGTGAGGATCGGGCCACCCGCCGCCATGCAATAGGCGGTGCTTCCACGGGCTGTCGACACGATCATCCCATCTCCCGGATACGTGTTGACGAAATGTCCATCGATATAGACCTCGACATCGAGCATCCGGTGTCCGCTGCGGATCACGACATCGTTGATCGCCCATCCCTGATCCAGTTCCTGAAGGGAGCGCGTCAACGTGGCGTGGAGAGTTGAGCTCTCCTCGATTTCGAACCGTTCGGTCACCAGTGCGTCCATTGCCGCTTGCCAGTCCTGCTGCTCGACGAGCGCGAGGAAGCCTACCTTCCCGAAGTTGATGCCGAGCAGGGGGATATCGGGGTAGGCTTTGGCCGCCCGCATCATCAGTCCGTCACCGCCGAGGACAACAACGGCATCGATGTTCGCCAGGTGTCCGGCATTGAGCTCCTCTTCCGGAACAGGTTCGTGGCCGCGCTCCCTGAGCCAGGCGGAAATCGTGTGGCCAAGGTCCGAGGCTTCCGGTTTACTGAGTGCGGCGATGATGCCGTATCGTTTTGGCACTGCGGAGTTCCCTTGCACGAGTGATGACGCGGCTTGATCGACCGTCAGCCGAGGGCGATGTCTGATCCATTGTGCCCGGAGGGGTGATCCGGATCATCGTCCGGGCGCTCGGCCGCCCAAGCCGGAGTCAGATAGGCGGCGTGATCATCCTGCGCGGCAAAACGATACAGCGCGGCTGGCCGATGGCTGCCGTCTCGCCGTTGGCGATGGATGTGATCGAGAACACCGGCAGCCGTCATGCGACGCCGGAAATTGCGCTTGTCGACCGGGTGGCCGAGCACGTGCTCGTACGCCTGTTGCAGCTCCGTCAATGTAAAAGCTTCCGGCAACAGGTGAAACGCGATGTTGGTGTAGCCAAGCTTTGCCCGCAGCCTCACCTGAGCATAATCCAGCACCAGGCGATCAAGCTCATCCGCGAAGCGAACGCCCTCGACCAAGGTCCAGTGCACCCCGTGCGCCTCCCGGAGATCATCGCGCTGCCTGAACAACGCGATATGGCCGACCACGAC
>DASYVY010000639.1:0-2819 GCA_035936535.1 Thermomicrobiales bacterium
GGCCCGCCACCTCCCTCGCCCTGGGCATTCCGGAGGCTCGATACGGCTTCATGGAGACACCGGTCGGGCCCGTTCTGATCGCGGTCACCGAGAAGGGCGTATGCGAGGTGTCCTACCTGGCCCACACCGAGACGTACGACACCCTGCGGCAGCTTGAGCAGCGCGGATTCATCGTTCAGGAACGCCAGCAGTCGGTCTCACCGGTTGTCGATGAGCTGGCAACCTATTTCGCGGGCGACCGCAAAACCTTTGACTTCGGCGTTGATCTCACCGGCGTCACCGACTTCACGCGGTCGGTGCTCAACGCGACGTCGTACATCCCGTACGGCAAGGTCACGACGTACGGGGAAATCGCGACGATGATCAACAAGCCAGGTGCCTCCCGGGCGGTCGGCAATGCCCTGGGTCGAAATCCGGTTCCGGTCGTAATCCCCTGCCACCGGGTCGTGCTCGCCAATGGCGCGATGGGGTGGTACACCGGTGGACCGCAGATCAAGGAGGCCCTGCTCGATATCGAGGGCGTCCATCTTCGCCCAAGATCGAGCGCCGCCCAGCCCTCCCTCCACGCGTTCACGAACGCCAAGTGATGGATCGTTGGCTCCTGGACGTCGCCCTACGGAACCGGAACGGATACTGGTTTCCGCTCCGGTCGAGCAAGTACTCTTAGCCCCTCCTGTCCCTGACCTCTCCTGCATGGCTGCTGCCGTGAAACGCGCCCGGGAAATGGAGGCACCGGTTCTCGGCCGAAACTTGTGTCCGGCCCTCCGGAAAGGTAGTGACATCGTCAGGCCGAACCTTGAGTTCGGCCGTTGTTGTGCGAGCCTGTAGCGGGTCCTGATGCAGGTGGATATAGTGCGGGACGGCGCCGAATCAGGATGCCGGCATCCGACCGAGGCGAGCGAGGGCGGCCCGTGTCGCCGGGCACAGCCCGGGGCGGTCGTCTAGCAGATCGGTGAGGGCGTCGAGGTCGGCCTCCTCATCGATGTCGAAGGTATCCTCCAACTCACCCACCGACAGCCCCATGCGACCAGCTGCCAGGACGACCCCTTCCGCCGCCGAGGCGGTGCTCATCGCGACGTTGGCGAGAATGTCGTGGAACCCGCGCATCCCGATCAGGTAGTAGCCACCGTCCCGCACCCGTCCGATCACGACATCGTGCGCATCGAGCAGGACGAAGGCGTCCAGCGCCGTCGACACCGGAAGGTGCGGCGAGTCCGACGCCATCAGCACGGTCCGCGCATATCCCTGATCCCGACCCCAGCGGAGCAGGTTCGTCTGCCGGGTCCCCCAGTCCGGTCCATTCTGCGCCACGAACCGCACGGCGGAAGGCGACACTCGCCCGGTCAGTCGCTCCAGGTCCGGTCGAAAGTCGTGCTCCGGTGGCGAATAGGTCCATGCGAGATCGAATGCGCCGGGGTGCTCGTTCACCGCCCCCTCGAAGCGGTCGGCCAGGTCACGCAGGAACGCACGATAGAGCTCTGCCGCGCGCTCCATGCCCAGCGCCTTGCCGAGCCGCGTTTTGGTCTGCCCGGGTATAGGTGCCCGGGCGGCGATCATCAGGATGTTCTCGCCGCGGGCTGTCTCGGTCATCGGGGGGCGCCCGGCGTGCTCGCGAGATTGGCCAGCTCCGCCGGCAGGGGAAGGGAATCGCGCCGGACCCGGACGATTGCAAGGAGGATCCGGTAGCCCGCCTTGAGCGATGCCCGCAGGTTGCCGCTCACCTTGGACACGCCGCCCGCCCGCTTGCGGTATGTTACGGGCACTTCCAGGACGCGAAGCCCGCTCTTCGTCGCCCGGGCGATCATCTCGATCGACCAGCCGTACGTCATCTCCCGCATTCCCAGCGCCAGGAGCTGGTCACGACGAATCACCCGGAAGGGTCCGATGTCCGTCATCTTCACGCCGAACGCCAGGCGGAGCAACAAGGTTGCTACCCAGTTGCCGAAGATCTGCTGGGGCAGCAGTGACCCTGGCTCATACGAGCCAAGCATCCGTGACCCGACGACCAGATCCGCCTCGCCGGCCAGCAGCGGCGCCAACAACTGCGGCAACTCCGACGGCAGATCGCTCCGGTCACCATCCATGAGTACGATGAGGTCGGCACCGGAGGCGGTGAGGACTCCGGAGAGGCATGCCCTGCCGTATCCCCGGCGCGGCTCGCTTACGACCGACGCCCCGGCGGCGCTGGCCATCCCCGCGGTCCCGTCGGTGCTGCCATTGTCGACTACAAAGATGGCGTTGAGGTCAACCGCCAGGTCAGGGTCGGCGGCCACCTTCTGGACATCGGCAACGAGCCCCCCGATCGACGCCTCCTCGTTCAGGCAGGGAATGACGACGGCTGCGCTCAACCGCCCTGTCGAGCATTCCGTCACGCCAGCGCTCCGTAGCGAGCCTTCTTGACGACCTGCCGCTGGCGCAACCGGCGTTCGGCGGCGGAGAAATACTCGCCAACATCACCTTGCTCGCCGATCCAGGCGAGGTAGCGATCGATCCCGTTCTCGAGTGCCACGCCGGGCTTGAACCCGAGGGCACCAATGCGGGAGATGTCACTGATTAGCGCGCGCATCTCGCCAGGCCGGAATTCGCCGGGGATGTGCGGCTCGATCTCCTTGCCCAATAGCCGCGCCAGCATGCTCGCCAGGTCTCCGATCGCCACCGCGTTCCCGGTACCGACGTTCAGGATCTGCCCATCCGCCCGGTCATCGGTCGCGACGAGCATGTTGGCCCGCGCAATGTCCTCGACGAAGATCAGGTCCCGGGATTGCCGGCCGTCCTCGTAGACGACAGGCGGCAGGTTGTTGAGGAGCCGGGTGCAGAAG
>DASYVY010000640.1:0-1972 GCA_035936535.1 Thermomicrobiales bacterium
CATGGCTGGCCTTGAATGATAGGACCAGCCCGTCGCCGTTCCCGCCGTCGGCCATGCGCGATCCGGACGGTTGCATGGGGTGGCCACGTCGGATACGGTGCGAACCGCGACAGTCGCTGGCAGGCACTACCGGGGGAGCAACGACCTACCGTGCCCGTAGACACCACATACCGGATCGGCATCGGCGGCATCGCGATCGAGAGCAGCACGTTCTCTTCGCTGGTCTCGACCAAGTCGGACTTCACGATCCAGCGCGGGGACGAGATCACCGCGAGCTACCCGTACTTCGAGAACGGAACCTTCGAGGGCCGGCGCGATGTCGAATGGTTTCCAACGTTCAAGGCACGCTCCATCCCGGGCGGTCCGGTCGATGCCGCCACGTATCAACGCTTCAAGACAGAATTGCTCGACCGGCTCAGGGCGTCGCTGCCGCTCGACGGCTTTTTCTTCGATATCCATGGCGCGATGAGCGTCGTCGGCATGGACGATGCCGAGGGCGACTTGGTGGCGGCGATCCGGGAGACAGCCGGTCCAGGCTGCGTGATCTCCGCCGGGATGGATCTCCACGGCAATGTCAGCGATGACCTGGTCCGGGCCGTCGATGTCTTCACCGCCTACCGGGAGGCCCCGCATATCGATGCGATGGAGAGCAAGGCCAGGGCGGTTCGGCTGCTGCTGCGATCGCTCGACGAGGGCATTCGCCCGTTCCGGGCGTGGGCCCGCATCCCGGTGATCCTGCCGGGCGAACGGACCAGCACGTTCCGGGAACCGGGTAAAACGGTCTACGCCAGACTCGCCGAGAGCGACGCCGTCCCCGGCGTGGTCGACGCCTCGTTGTGGGTAGGCTACGTCTGGGCCGATCAGCCGCGAGCGTCCGCCACCACCGTGGTAACCGGGACCGACCCCGCCGCGATCCGGGACGAGGCGGAGAAGATCGCCCGGCGTTACTGGGATGCCCGCCACGAGTTCGACTTCGACCGCCCCTCCGGCACCGCCGACTGGACGATCGCCGAAGCGCTCAGGGCCAACCGGAAATCCGTCATTATCAGCGATTCCGGCGACAACCCGACAGCCGGCGGGGCGGGTGATATTCCCTATTTCGCGGAACGGCTCCTCGCCAACCCGGTGCTGGCGAGCGGGGAACGTACGGCGATCGTTGCCGCGATACCGTCCCCCGGAGCGGCAACGATCGCCAAAGCGGCAGGGCGTGGAGCCTCCGTCAGTGTAATGATCGGCGGCGTGCTCGATCCGGTCAACGGCTCGCCACTGGACCTGACGGGAACGGTGCACGCGGTCCACGAGAACGACCCGGTCGGTAACGATATCGTCGTCATCCGGTCGGGTGGTGTGCACGTCATCATCCCGTCCCGCCGGAAGCCGTATCACCGCATCCAGGAGTTCCGGAACGTCGATCTCGACCCGGCCGAGCACGACATCATGGTCGTCAAGATCGGGTATCTGGAGCCGGAGCTGCGCGAGGCGGCATCGCTGTCCTTCATCGCGCTGACGCCGGGAGCGGTCAACCAGGATATCCCGAGCCTTCCGTTCCACCGGGTCGTGCGGCCGGTATTTCCGCTCGACCCGGACATGCCCGATCCCCGCTTCGATGTCCGGCTTTTCGACCCGATCGGGTAGAGGGAACGGCATCTCCGCAAACGCACTGTGGCAGCGGCTGTGGCACCCGCTCCGTCATTCCGCGACAGAGCGAATGCATCGCATGTGCCTGGCAACGGGATGACGAGGTTCTGCTGCACTGGCGACGTGAGCGGTGGACGCCAGGAGGAGCGATCCGGAGAGGCGTGAATCGCCGTAACGGGAGCACCATCTGCGACGCGGCTGCCGCTCCGACGTCACCCCTGCTCGCCGCGGACGACGCCAGCGAGGATTTGCCCGGACTCGGCCATGATGAACCGCAAGCTATCCAGGTAGTCGAGGACCTCGATCAACTCGCGGCCCTCGAACGTCGCCACGC
>DASYVY010000641.1:0-7052 GCA_035936535.1 Thermomicrobiales bacterium
CGCATCGCCGAAACGCCTGGCCAGATCGGCCAGGCGTTTCGGCGTGTGCAAACCTCGCACCCGGCCAGCGATTGCCGGTCAGGAAGAAGCCGCCCCGGAGCACGCCGCCCACAGTGCGCCAGCGGGGCGCCGCGGCGTGGCAATCCACGACTTATTCCACCGTCTCGAATCCGTGGACGGTCTCCGATCCGGTCCGGAGGCAACCGGTGTGTTGGCTAGTAGGCATGGCTGGAGGCGAGGGGTAGACTGGAGGTCGCCCCGGGAATCAGACGCGCCAGGACGGAGTACGACCACCATTGGATGTCACGCCCACGATCATCGCAGCGGAGTCTCCCGAGACCGCCGAGTTCTCCGCGGCGGAGAATGTCAGCTACGACCGCCGGAGCCCCTTTCGCTGGATCGTCTCGCATGTCCTTCGCTTCAAGGCGTTGCTGGCGGCGTTCATTGGCGGCTCACTGATCGCCGCCCTGCTGAACGGCATGA
Organism: Thermomicrobiales bacterium; assembly: GCA_035936535.1. Lineage (GTDB taxonomy): Bacteria > Chloroflexota > Chloroflexia > Thermomicrobiales > UBA6265 > CADCWJ01. The sequence goes on from DASYVY010000641.1 coordinate 484, forward strand.
TCCCCGGGCTGACCGGGAGCGCATTCGATGAGGTGCTTGGTTCCTCCGGCGACAGGAACAGTGCGCTCATCCGGATCGCCCTCCTGCTCCTCGGCGTCGTCATCCTCCGCGGCGCGTTCGACATCCTGGCGAGGTATGCGATCGAGATCATGGGCAAGCGGCTGGAACGCGATGCCCGCGTCGAGCTGTTCACCAGTCTCCTCGGCAAGAGCCAGACCTTTCACAACCGCCAGCAGGTCGGCGATCTGATGGCCCGCTCGACCAACGACGTGCGCCAGCTCGGCTTTATGCTCTCACCCGGTGTGGACCTCATTCTCGATTCCATGACCGCGCTCATCGTTCCGTTTCTCTTCATCGCCCTGATTGATCTCCGCCTGCTCCTGGTGCCCGGGCTCTTCGTCGTCGGATTCTTCTTCACCCTTCGCCACTACATGCGTCGCCTTGGACCGGTCTCGGAACAGATGCGCTCGCAGTTTGGCGTCGTCAACGCCGGGCTCAACGAGGCCGTCCGAGGCATCGAGGTCATCAAGGCCACTGGCCAGGAAGCCCAGGAGCGCGGCCGGTTCTACCACAACGCTCGGCTCTATCGCGACCTGACAGTCGCGCAGGGCCTCGTCCAGGCCCGCTACCTGCCCACGCTGCTGCTTGCCGTCGCGGTCGCCACGGCACTCCTCCACGGGATCTACCTGGTGCAGCAGGGCGCTATCTCGATCGGCTCCCTGATCGCCTATCTCGGTCTTCTCCAGCAGCTCAGCTTTCCCACATTCATCTCCACGTTCTCGTTCTCGCTGGTCCAACTGGGAATCGCCAGCGCCGGCCGGATCCTGAACCTGATGGAAGAGAAGACCGAGCTGGACCAGAATATCGGTGGCCATGTCGCGGACATCCGTGGCGAGATCGCGTTCGAGAACGTGACTTTCAGGTATGGCGGTGATCCCGTCCTTACGGACATCTCCTTCACCGCCAGCCCGGGAGAGACCGTCGCCATCGTCGGGGAGACCGGATCCGGCAAGAGCACCCTGACCAAACTGGTCAATCGCATCTACGATGTCGATGCCGGTCGCATCCTCGTCGATGGCGTCGATGTCCGCGAGTGGAACCTGGACTCGTTGCGGTCGCAGATCTCCGCGATCGAGCAGGACATCACCCTGTTCTCCCGTAGCGTCGCCGAGAACATCGGTTTCAGCCTGGGTCAGCAGGCCGACCGCGAGACCGTTGTCCAGGCAGCACGGGACGCGCAGGCCCACGAATACATCGTCGAGCTGGAAAAGGGATACGAAACGATCATTGGGGAACGGGGGGTCACGCTTTCCGGCGGTCAGCGGCAGCGCCTCGCCATCGCCCGCGCGCTGCTGACAGCCCCCCGCATCCTGATCCTCGATGACTCGACGAGCGCGATCGACAGCGCGACCGAAGATGCCATCCAGCAGGCGATCCGTCGCATCCTGGAAGGGCGGACAACATTGCTGATCACGCATCGCCTCTCGCAGATCCGCTGGGCGGACAAGGTGCTCCTGATCCGCAAGGGCGTCCTCGTCGATCAGGGCACCCACGAGGAACTCCTCGCAAGGTCTCACCTCTACCAGCGCATCTTCGGCCACTACGATGAAGTGGGACTGGCGGGGGATCTAGACGCTGCTCCCGCCGGCAGGACCAGCGCGGCGCCGTCCGTGTCGACACAAGGGAGAGTCTGATCCGTGGGCTTCATCATGAATGGTCTCGACGCCGAGGATTACGACCGCTCCTACAGCGACCGGGAGCTGCTGAACCGGATCCTGGGCTATTTCCGGCCAGCCTTCGGGGCGATGATGGTGGTCGCGCTGACGATCGTGCTCAGCACGCTTGCCGGCATGGTGCAGCCGATCCTGGCAAGCTGGGGGATCGACCGCATCATCAAAGACGGTGCCCGCAGCGTCATCTGGGTCCTGTTCGTCGGCTTGCTCGCGGCTGGGGTCCTCGCCTGGATCTTCAACTTCCTTCGCGCCTGGCTGACCGCCAGGGTGGTGGGGGATGTCATCCTGACGTTGCGACGGGATGCGTTCAGCGCGGTGATGGAACGCGACCTGTCGTTCTACGACACCAATCCCTCCGGCAAGATCGTCAGCCGCGTGACCTCTGACTCCGACGACTTCTCGAACGTTGTCACCCTGACGATGAACCTCCTGAGCCAGATCCTGCTCGTCGTCGGGATCACGATCGTGCTGTTCTCCCGGAACGTGACACTGGCGTTCATTGCCCTCGCGATCACCCCGTTCTTCGTCATCATGGCGATCGCCTTCCGGAAAATCGCCCGCGAATCGACGCAGCAGTCGCAGCGATCGGTCGCGCTGGTCAACTCCCGTATCCAGGAAGCGATGAACGGGATCGCGATCGCCAAGAATTTCCGGCAGGAGCGGACCCTCTACGACGAGTTCCTGCCGGTCAACGAGCAGTCATACCGGGTGACGTTGCGCCAGGGCCTGGTCTTCGCGGCGATCTTTCCGGCCCTGTTCTTCGTCGCCGGGCTTGGCACGGTCCTGCTGGTCTATCTCGGCGGGCGCCGCGCGATCTCCGGAGACATCACCGCCGGCGAATGGTTCCTGTTCTTCCAGAGCGTCATGCTCTTCTGGATGCCGCTGACCAGCATCGCGTCCTTCTGGTCGCAGTTCCAGCAGGGGCTCGCCGCCTCGGAGCGGATCTTCGCCCTGATCGATGCCGAACCGGAAGTCGTGCAGGTGGCCAGCGACGATCCTGGAAGGATCCGGGGCGATATCGAGTTCCGCGATCTCACCTTCGGATACGACGATCACGCCACCGTGCTGAGCGGATTCAACCTGACGATCCCAGCCGGGCAGACACTCGCGATCGTCGGCCACACCGGCGCCGGCAAGTCGACACTCGGCAAGCTGATCACCCGTTTCTACGAGTACGGGAGCGGTGACCTGCTGATCGACGGCAAGAGCATCCGCACCTTCGATCTGCCGCTTTACCGCCGGCAACTCGGGATCGTGCCCCAGTCACCGTTCCTCTTTTCCGGGACGGTCGCCGACAACATCCGCTATCCCAGACCCGACGCCAGTGATGAGCAGGTGATGGCCGCGGCGATGGCAGTTGGCGAAGGGGACTGGATCGGCTCGTTGCCCGACGGGCTGGACACCAATGTCGGTGAATACGGCCGGTCGCTCTCGATGGGCCAGCGGCAACTGGTGGCGCTGGCCCGCATCCTGATCCAGGATCCGGCGATCGTGATTCTCGACGAGGCGACCGCCAGCATCGATCCGCTCACCGAAGCGCAGATCCAGGAAGGGCTCGATGTCGTGCTCGCGGATCGCACCTCGATCGTGATCGCGCACCGGTTGTCGACGATCGAGCACGCCGACCGGATCATCGTGCTCGACCACGGCGAGATCGTCGAGGAAGGCACGCATGTCGCGCTTATGGCTCGTGGTGGCCGCTACTGCGACGTGTACAACACGTACTTCCGGCATCAGAGCCCGAACTATGTTCCCGGAAAAGGTTTCGTGGCAACGGCTGCCCGCTGACCGGCCCGACATCCTTCGCGCACCCTGTCCATCCGCTCTCCCGGACCGGCCCTTGTAGGGGAAGATCGCACGCCTCCCGGAAAACGATCGCCCCGCCAAAGGGAACGGGCTGCGGCTTCGCCGCCGAGGGCAGATACACGATCTGCCCTACGAGAGCTGTGATGGCATGCTCAGGGAGATGTGATCACCCGGGATACCGGCACCGCCACCGAGTCTCGTGCTCCGTAGAGCCGCAGCGAACCGGCAAAGGCAAGGCTCAGCATCACCACTCCGAGGCCGATCGCCGCGCCCGCGCTCGCGACCGTTCCTGCGTTCAGGGACTCGCCAAGGGCGAGGATCACTCCCGCCAGTCCCACGCCGGCTGAAAACGCGAAGAGATCCGCCAAGAGTGTCGAGGACGCTACCATCCCATCCTGCCCGGGCGGCGCGTGAGCGAAGGCGATCGATGATGCCGTCGGGTAGGCTAGCCCGATCCCAAGCCCGGTGGTCAGCCATGCGACCAAGGCCACCTCGATCCAGATGTCCCCGAAGATCGCGACACACCCGAGGATGGCCGAGCCGCCGATGACGGTGAGTCCAAGGCCCACCGCCAACCTGAGCGGTCGCATCAACGGTCCGGCAAGGCGATCCCAGCGCGCCTGGAGCAAGGACCCGGCCGTCCAGGTGAGCGAGCCCGCCGTGAGCACCACCCCGGCAAGGGTAGGGGACGCACCCCCGAACTCCGTCAGCGCGAAGATCATGTACGTCTCGACGACGATGAAGCCGCCGAAGAGCAGTCCACGAGCGTTGATCACGCCTGGCAGCACTGGCCGTGCCGAGAGGGTGCCGTCCGGAAGCAGGTGTCGGAGGGTAGGGGCGAGCAACGCCAGGCCCAGCGCTGACGTGAGCAAGGCCAACGGCCACGGTCGAAGCTCGAGCCCGCTCAGGACGAGCCCGGTGCCAATGGCAAGAAGCACGGCAAGCGCAAGCCGGCGCCTTCCCCCCGTGCCGCTGCCGGGTGCGCTGCTCGGTGCGCTGCCCGTCTCCGGCTCCCGGCGCACGTGCCGATAGGCCGGAAACGTCAGCGGCGCGATGACCGCCAGCACCGGGAGAAACCCGAAGAAGACGTACCGCCAGCTGTACTGCTCGGCGATGAACCCGGCGATGGTTGGACCGATGAGTGACGGGATGATGAACGCGCTCGACACCGCCGCCAGAATGCTAGGTCGCAATCGGTCCTCGTACGCGATACCGATCACCGCGTAGATGCAGGCGAACACGCCACCCGCCCCGAACCCCTGCAGGGCACGGCCAAGGAAGAACATCCCGATCGAGGACGCGGCCCCAGCAAGGGCGCAGCCAACTGCGAACAGCACCAGGTTCGCGAGAAAGACCGTAGCCGGTGACCGCCGATCTGCCTCCTGACCTCCCAGAACCGTCCCGATGATCTGCGGCAGGATGAACGCTGTGAAGATCCAGCCGTAGAGATCACGACCGCCGAGGTCATCCGCCAGCACCGGTGCCATCGTGGCGAGGGCGATCCCCTGCAACGCCACGATCGTCACGGCGAGGATGGTTCCAACCGTCAATGAGAGGTGCGCCGGATCGCAGATCGAAGGTGCCGGCGGTGACGCTCGACGAGTGAACGACACGGGAGGCAGGCTCGCTTCCTGGCAACAAGCGCGATCGCTAAATCGGCTGTGCCAGCGAGAGGATCGTCAGACCAGCCCTATGCCCGGCTCAGGTGCTGGCAAACGCCCTGGTCAGGTTCGCGATCGTCAATTCTGGACGACGTTGCACAGTCGCGACCACAAGGGCAGGGCGAGTTCAGCGATATCGCCGAAGATGCGTGGAATCGATGACTGGCTGCACATATCGAGAATCGACTGGACCATCGGCTCCGCGGACGCCGCCCCCGTGGCCGGTTCAGGTGCCATCAGGAACCATACGAACAGGACGATCAGGCCGAGCACGATGCATCCGATCGCTACGGTCAATACGCGTCGCGCGGACGATGCCGGCGGATCGAGATCATAAAGATACGATTGTCCCTGCTCCGAACCCATTCCCCGCTCCAATCAACTCCGCATTTACCCCAGGCCATTCTAGCGCCTGAACCGGCCCCGGTATAGCCTTCCAACATGCAATTAACACCGGGGGATGCAGTTTGTGAGACGGAGTGCGGCTCCTCTGACCTTGTCCTCACCTCGTACGTTCGTCGTCGAGCCGGGGCACGAGATAGGTTCGACGGTCGACCTCATGGAACCCCAGCCGGGCCGCGATCGCCAGCGAGGCGGTGTTGGTCCCGCCACAGCTCCAGACCGGGATCTTGCCGTCACGCTGGATCGCCCGCGCCACCTCAGCCGCGGCGGCAGTCGCGAGTCCCTGGCGGCGCCGCGCCTCGATCGTGACAACCCCGATATCCGCATGGCGATCGCTCCGGGCGAACGTGTGAGCGATCGAGACCAGCCGGCCCTCGCGGATCGCTCCCGCGACGTGCCCCCATGCCATCTCCCCAAGCAGCACATCGGTGTTGCCGCCGATGAGCTCCGGCGGGGCCGAATCGAGCGTATGGCGGTCATCGGGAGTCAGCAGCCGGACGTCCGGGAGCGTGATCTCCGGCACCGGATCGGTCAACGCGAAATAGATGTCGTCCAGCGTTCGCACCGTTGTCGCGCCGGTGGCGACCCGGACCGGCTCGATCAGGGCGTCCGCAATATCGGCGGGCACGTTGATGCTCGTCCAGCCGGAGAGCTCCGGCAGCACGCTGGCGATCGCGTCTGCCTCGCCAAAGGCGGTGGGCTCTTCCGGGTAGCTGGCGATCTGGATTACGACGCCTTCCGGCGCGTGCGGGCTCCCGACGCAGAACACCTCCGCCAGGCCCTCGCGCATGAAGTGCCGGGAGATGACGGTCGTCGGCAGGTCGCCCAACCATTCCGCGATCGCCTGGAACTCGTGCTCGTGGTCTGGCGGAGCCGGTTCCCGCAAGCCGTTCACATTCTGCACAACACCCTTCCCCGTCCTGTCCCGCACTGTAGTTCTGTAATGGCCGGTCTCCCAGGTGATGAC
>DASYVY010000642.1:0-4014 GCA_035936535.1 Thermomicrobiales bacterium
GCCGCGATCAGGACGATCTGCACCTTGGGCGACGGCGGCCACAATCGCCAGTCGACCGGTTCAGGGGTGGACTCGTCGTCGGATGGAGACTGCTCGCTCACCGGTCACCTCCTCCCGCTCACCTCTCTCATGACCTGCGCAAGCCGGCGTGCCGGTTCGTCCCAGCCGAACAGACGGGCCCGCTCGATACGACGCGGCCCGTCACCCGCGTGCCGCCCGGCAACATGGGATGCGATTGCATCGCCGATCTGATCCGGCTGCCCTGGGTCGACGAACGTCGCGAGGTCTCCAGCCACCTCTCGCAATGCGGGCGACGTGCCGGTAATCACCGGTGTGCCCGCCGCAAACGCCTCCAGGATCGGCAATCCGAATCCCTCGGTCCATGAAGGATAAAGCACCGCCACCGCGCTTGCGTAAAGGGATGGCAACACGGGTTCGGGGACGTACTCAAGGACGTGAACAAGCCCATCCGCCTCCATCTGTCGCGCCCGCGCCAGCGTCGGCTCATAGCCCCATCCCGGTCGACCGGCGATCACGAGGGGAAGCCGATCGCCGGCGCGCAGGGCGCTCAGCGCCCGGAGGACGTTCAAGTGATTCTTGCGCGGTTCGATCGTGCCGACCATCAGGAGGAAGTGTTCCGGTATGCCGAGTGCGTCACGATTTCGGGCATCGAGCCGAGGCGCCCCGAAAAACCGTTGTTCGATGCCGTTGCGAACGATGACGATCCTGTCATCCGGCACGTCAAGCAACTCAGCTACCTCGCGTCCCGTCCCCTCGGACACCACGGCAACAATGTCCGCCCGTGCCACCTGCCTGGGCACCACGGCGGCAAGGTACGTCTGGAGCGCCTTTGTGGTGTGCTCGGGATGGGTCAGGAACGCGAGATCGTGGACCGTCACGATTCGCGGCACCCGGATCGCCGGCGGGGCGGTGAAGTCCGGCGAGTACACCAGGTCGAGCCGGCCGGTCAACATTTGGATATCAAGCGGTACCCGTGCCCTGAACCAGATCTGATCCGCCCGCCGGCGGGAGACGGGGATCCGAACGGTCCTGATCCTGCCGCTGCGGAGCCATCCGTCTGGATCGAACGCTGGAGAACGGGCCACCGGCGCGTGAAACAGTCGCCAGTCCCACCCCGGCAGCTCGGGTATGACGGATCGCAGGATGTTACGACTGTAGCGCCCGATTCCGGCCACCTGATCGAATGCCGCACTCGCCTCTACCAGCGCCCGCATCGAACGCTACGGCGCCCCGCCAAGGCGTGACAGCGCTGGCCCGGGTACATCGCTCGGCGCAGGGACTGCCCAGCGCAAGGCGCGGAGACACCGGCCGCGTACGTGCTGGCGATCCATGTCACCCGGGTTACGGGGCATCGCTCCGGATCTCCTTCCGGAAGTTGATGAAGTAGAGCGGCAATCCAATCAGGATGAGGCTCCAGTACGTCGCCAGCCGGTCCAGGATGGCGATCGCGGCGGCGGTGCCTCCAGACACGCCCACTTGCGGCAGGAGCCAGATCATGAAGGCCTCGACATACCCAAGCCCCGCTGGCGTAAACGGCACGATGGTGACCAGGGCGCTCAGCAGGGACACCACCGTGGACTCCGGCAGGGTTAGGTCGGCACCCAGGGATTTTGCCACGAGATAGACCCGGAGACCGTCTCCGACCCAGACCAGCACACCGATCCCGGCATATGGAAACGGATTCCGGAGGATTTCGAAGATACCGGTGTGCAACTTCTGGAAGTGGTGGGTAAAGCGATCCGGGAGCAGGCGCTCCACCCGCTCGTGAAGCAGGAACAGCGCTAGCGCTCCGACAATCCCGATCACCACCACGGCGGCGCCAAGCAGCAATGCCTGCTCCGCCTTGTCGGGAGCCCGAGTGCCAAAGACAAGAACGCCGGCGCCAACTACCATCAGGACCATCACGACAAGGTCGATCAGCCTCTCGGCCAGGATCGTCCCCAGCCCGACCCCGAACGAGGTCTTCGAATGCTGCTTGAGCAGGTAGCTCCGGTAGGCGTCACCTAGCCTGGCCGGGACAACGCAGTTCGCGAACCAGGAGAGGACGAATATCTTGACCATTCCCCGGAGCGTCGGCAGAGGATGACCATGCTGCTCGTCGATCCCGACGCGTTCCAGCATCATTCTCCACCGCACCGCCCGAATCACGAACGTCGAATAGAAGGTGACCACGGCCAGGGCAAACAGCACCGGATTCGCGGATTTCAGCCGGGCCCAGACATCGGCCGGATCGATCTCCAACCGGTCAAAGACGAAGTAGATGATCAGCCCGGCGAACGCGAATGAAGCCAGGGTGCGGGGTTCCTTGAACCGACGGATCAGTGATCCCGGGTCCTGGACTTCCGGCTCGGTGAGGAGATCTGCAGCTGCCGGCTCACCGTTGGGCGACTGCGTGACCGAAGGTTTCAATTGTGGGTGCTGTCTCTGCCGTGTCTCTTCGCTCCGGGCGGAGATTACGTTCTTCTCCGTCGACGTGATGTCACTCGTCATGAAAGATGTGCCGCGATCTGTTTGCGCACGGTCTGGCCCCTTCCGCGGGATGCGACGCGTTCTGTTGAGAAACAGGCCATGCCGAGGGCGATCACCAGCGCGATCTGGATGCCAAGGCTCAGCACATTGAGATAGTCAACCATGCTATGGACCATGAATGCCACAAAGGTGGCGCCGGCTCCCACCGCCAGCATGAGCTCCAGGTCCGTTCGCGGACGACGGATTCTGCCAATGAGCGCGCCGCTGACGAGTGTGCACCAGGCGACAAACGCCAGCAGGCCAGGCAGCCCGCTTTCCGCCGCCAAGTGCAGGTACCCGTTATGGGCATGTCCCCGGCCCACCCGGAAACGCCATTCCGGAGTGTACTGCCGATACTCCTGATTGAACTCGCCAGCACCGATCCCACTCAGCGGACGATCGAGGAACATGCGAATCGCCGCCTCCCAGTGCGCTCGGCGTTCCTCGTTCGCCCAGTTTGCCGGGGTGACTTCGCCCCGCCCCCGCAGGGACCCGAACCCATCCGCCATACTCGCTAGGAAGCCAGCGCCCGGTGGAGTCAGCAGGAATCCACACACGGCGACGGCCGCCAGGCCGAGCAATCCGAGCCGCCAGCGCACCGGCATCATGGCGACGATGACCATGCAGGCGGCCATGAAGCCGAGCCCTCCCCCACGCGACTGGGTCAACAACAGCGCGACCGTGCCGGAGATCGTTGCCGCCACCAGAAGCAGCGTCATCCCTGGACACAGCGGTGCCCGGTGCCGCGAAACCGCGTTCAATGCGACGATCGCAAGCAGGAGTGGAATGGACAGTTCGAGGTACGCCGCAAGCGGATTGGGCTCGCCGAATGTCCCGTACGCTCGCAACACGCCATTCACGACGAAGGAAGGTGGCCCGTCCTCGGCAAGCACCTGCCTAAACGCCACCATTGAAATTCCAACCACGGCGAGCGCCATCGAACCCACGATGACCTGTGCGGTCCGGATCGTCCTGACTTCGGTGCGGGCCACGATGTAGACGAAGACCGCGACCGCCCATTGGTAGACGATCGAGGCCCACCGCAACTCCTCCTGGACCGCGACCACCGAAGCAACGAGGGCGACCAGGATGCTCGCATACCCCCATGTGACCCGATCGAGGGGAATATGCGCCCGCGCGATGCGGGGCAACCAGCCGATCGCAAGGCAGACGATGACAAGCTTCGTTATCGTAAACGGCGATCCGGCGATATCGACGACGAATGCGGCCTGCACCGGCACGCTCACCGCCAGCAGGGCCAGCATGATGCTCGGGCTCCGGAACGCGATCAGCGTCCCGAGAGCCAGCATCGCGACGATCCAGATCGGTCGATAGACGATCCCGACCAGGCCGGTCAGCAGGATCATGGGCATCGCCGCGATGATCACGTTCGGGAGTGGCTTGCCCGCGATGGTGCTCATCCAGCGAATGGGGAAACGGGCGAATGCCGAGCGGACGAGGCGGTCAGCACGAACGCCACGGCAA
>DASYVY010000643.1:0-2377 GCA_035936535.1 Thermomicrobiales bacterium
CTCGGCTTTGCCATCTATTTCTTCCTCCAGGCGTTCCGAAGCATCGGCTGGCCGTAGGGTCCAGGGATTCAGGTATCGCGTCCATGGTCATCGCCCGGCGCCTGGCGGCAATGTGCCCATGGCTAGTCAGTCCGGCGATCCACCCGGCACCATCGACACCATTCTTGCCCTGTCCCAGAAGATCGGTCACCGTCACCGTCACCGTCACCGATAACGCGAGCCGCGAGCCGCGAGCAAGGAACAGATGGCCGCGGCAGATTTCGAGTTGGCTCCTGCTGGGGCAGTCACACGGAGCCGTCGCCATCCCGATCGGTCTGGGCAGGGCCGATCACGGTGATACTGAGCAGCTGCCTACGACAACGCGGATGAGTCCGCCGGGCCGGTGAAGGCTCATGCGGTCAGCGCATCGCGCCGGCTGGCTCACCTGGATACACTTCACGCGGCACATGCCGCTCCCATGGAGGACGTTTCCGGGATGATGTGCTTGAGCACGATGTGGAAGGTCGACAGCACCATTGACGCGAACGGGAGCAGCCCGGTAGCAGAGCAGATCCTCGACCGCTGGACGTGCGACAGCGGCTCCATCCGGTTCTTCCGATCCAGTGCAAACTTCGTGTATGTCTTTCGGAGCGAGGGCAAGCACCACTTCCTGCGGTTCGCCGACAGCCTGGAGCGAGGCAGGGAGGCAATTGCGGTGGAAGCGGATCTTCTCCGGTGGCTGAAGGGAACGGGGATTCCCGTGGCGTGTCCCGTTGCGTCCGTGAGCGGGAATCTCGTTGAGACGGTGGAAAGCGGGTGGGGCACGTTCCACGCCGTCGTGAGCCCGGCGCTCGATGGGGCGCAGTTCGAGATCGAAGAACTCGACCATTCCGCGTTTCGGCGATGGGGCGCGGCGCTGGGAGCGCTGCATGCCGCGCTCGAGCGCTATCCGGGCGCCGGCTCGGCAAAGCGCCCGACGTGGCGGGATCACCTGGAGTCGGCGGCACTGTACCTACCCGATGGAGCGCGGGCGCTGCGGCAGGAACTAATCGAAACCACCTTGGAACTGGCGGCCTTACCCCAGGCCCGGGACACGTACGGCCTGATCCACTTCGATTTCGAACTCGATAACCTCGTGTGGCGGGACGACGCCATCGGGATTCTGGACATGGATGACTGCTCGTACCTCTGGTACGCGGCGGACATTGCGTTCGCGCTGGGCGATCTCTTCGAGGAGAACACTGACGGCGACGACGCACGCTTGCTCGCGTTCGTCCAGGGATACTCGGAGCATCGACCGGTCGATGAGCATCTGGCATCCCGGATCCCGCTCTTCCGGCGGCTGGGCGATCTTGTGAAGTACGCGCGGGTTGTGCGGGCAGCAGACCTCATCGTTGGCCCGGAACACCCGGAATGGCTGCGAGATCTCAGCCAGAGGCTCGAAGACCGTGCATCGACATACCGGGCGTCCATCGAGGGACGTCGAACGTAATCTGCGTGGGAATCGGAGTCTGCGGTCAGCGCTGGGCAGGGGGCTTTGCTTGAGTGACACGTGCGGGGCAACCGGGCGGGTCGCATACGCATTGAGGAACCCGCTCCCTGGCTTCACCGGTCCATGGTGATGTGGCAGAGGTCACGTTCGTCGACGGGTACTGAACGTCCCCGTTGCGCCTGCCGGAGGTGCCAAATCCGCCCGGAGTCGCTACGATGACGGCCCACCCAGAGATGACATCGCGCCCTTCCGAGGGAGACCCAGACCTCGCCAGGATGGACGACATGGTCGCCGCTTCGCCCGGTGACAGTCTGCACTTGGCCGACCTTCCCTGGCGTCTCTCCTCCCCGTCGGCGCGTGACCCAGAGCGGACACGTCTCTGGGAGGATGCGGACGGCAGGCTGGTCGCCTGGGCGGTGCTTCAGTTCCCCTGGCACTGTGTCGACTACCAGGTAGACCCCAGTGCCCGCTCGGAGGCGTTGGAGGGGGCCGTGCTGGGTTGGGCGGCGGAGCGTTTGAACGGCGAGGCCGCCGGCATAGGAGAATCCCTGCCCTTCTACGCCAGCGCTCGCAAGGACGACACTCGGCGCTCCACCGCCATACGACGCACGGGCTTCTCACCGGACGAGTGGAGCTACGTGCATATGGCGAGGGAGATGGACGGTCCGATTCCCGTGCCCGTGCTTCCCGAGGGCTTTCGCATACGACCGCTGGCAGGGGAGACAGAGATCGAGGCGTACGTGGCAATGCACCGCGCGGCCTTTGGCTCCGCCAACATGACCGCGGAGTGGCGACGCTCTACCCTGCGACATCCCCGCTACGTGAAAGGCCTGAATCTGGTGATAGTGGCCCCCGATGGAGTGCTTGTGGGGTTCTGCGTTTGCTGGATCACCCCGCCGCTCCCTG
>DASYVY010000644.1:0-1982 GCA_035936535.1 Thermomicrobiales bacterium
CTGACCACCGATGCGCTGGTCGAGCGATTGTTCCACTCAACCCTGGGCGCGATGGAGTTGCTTTCCGTTTACCTCGGAGACCGTCTCGGATTGTACGAGGCGCTTGCGGACGGCGAGCCTGTGACACCAGGTGATCTCGCGGCCCGCACCGGCACGGACCCCCGCTACATCAGGGAATGGCTGGAGCATCAGGCTGTCAGCGGCTTTCTGACAGTCGATGATGCCGACGCCCTGCCAGATCAGCGTCGCTACGCGCTGCCTCCGGGCCATCTGGCTGTGTTGGCGGATCGTGACAATATCGCGTTCATGCGGCCCTTCGCCAGCCAGTTCGTCGGCATTACCCGAGCACTGGACGACGTGCTCGATGCCTACCGGACCGGTTCGGGAGTGCCATTCGAACGCTACGCCGAGGATATGCGCCGCGGGATCGCTGAAGGCAACCGGGTACTGTTCATCAACCAGCTGGGGGCGGAGTGGTTCCCCGCGATGCCGGACATCTACGCTCGCATGAACGACGATCCGCCTGCCCGTGTCGCGGATGTCGGATGTGGCACCGGATGGTCCAGCATCGCGATCGCCCAAGCGTTCCCGAAGGTGATGGTCGATGGACTGGATCTGGACGAAGCGTCCGTGAGGGACGCCAGGGGCAATGTCGCGGCCGAAGGATTGGGTGATCGCGTTCACATCGAGGTCCGCGACGCTGCCGACCCTGATCTTCACGGGTCCTACGACTTTGCCTGTGCGTTCGAGTGCATCCACGACATGGCAAAGCCCGTCGAGGCCCTCACCGCGATGCGGAATCTGGTGGGTCCGGGCGGTTCTGTGCTGATCGCCGATGAACGGGTCGCCGACCGCTTCGTCGCTCCCGGTGACGAGATCGAGCGTCTGATGTATGGCTTCAGCATTCTTCACTGCCTGCCTGTTGGCCTGGTCGATACCCCTTCCGCCGCCACCGGAACAGTCATGCGCCCGGATCAGCTGCGGCAGTATGCGATGTCGGCCGGGTTCCGGTCTGTCACGATCCTGCCGATCGAGCATGATCTGTGGCGCTTCTATCGCCTGGACGGATAACCGTCACGCCCACCCTTGTGCCGGAGGGACGTGGGCGTTTCCCGAACCGCGGTGGCCCTTGCCACCTGCTTTTTCCTCCGCTACCCTGTGCGTCTTGCGGATAGAACAGGTGTTCGCGACAGGACCACATCTCCGGAGAAGAAGCGCATGAAGTTCGGGTTCATCGTGCCAACCGGAACCACCGATCAGATCCTCGATCTCGCCCAGGAAATCGAGGCGGCTGGTTGGGATGGCTTCTTCTACTGGGATGGCATCGGAGGGCAAGCGTGGGATCCGTGGGCGATGCTTGCCGCGGCGGCGGTCAAGACGGAACACGTAACGCTCGGGGCGATGATCTTCCCGCTCTCGCGAAGGCGTCCATGGAAAGTGGTCCACGAGGCGCTAACGGTCGATCACCTCTCGCGTGGCCGGCTGGTGCTGCCGGTTGGGCTCGGCGCGCTCGACAACGGTGCCTTCAGCCGGGTCAGGCCGGAGGCCACAGATCGCAAGGAGCGGGCGGAACGGCTGGATGAGACACTGGAGATCCTCGAGCGGGCATGGACCGGGGAACCGGTGACCTTCAACGGCAAGCACTACGGGATCGACGCGATGGCCTTCGAGCCCAGACCGATACAGCAGCCGCGCATCCCGGTCTGGGTGGTGGCTGCATGGCCGCGCCCGAAATCGATGGCTCGGGCCGCGAGATGGGACGGGATCATCCCGACCATCTCCGCCGATCCGTTCCGCGCATTGACGCCGGAGGAGATACAGGAGATCAGGGACTGGATGGCCACCCACCGCCACGACGGCACGCCGGGCGAGATCGTGCTCGAAGGGGTGTCACCGGCCGAAGATCCCGCCTGGGTCGAATCGACCTTGCAGCCGCTGGCCGAAGCCGGGGCGACCTGGTGGATCGAATCCCGCTGGGAAGC
>DASYVY010000645.1:0-2813 GCA_035936535.1 Thermomicrobiales bacterium
CCAATGCACCGATCGTCGAGAGGGGCATTCCCTATGGAAGCGGGGGCGACAAACCGCTGCTGCTCGATATCCTGCGGCCTGACAGCTACCCCAGCGTTGTCCGGCCGCTCGTGATCTGGGTTCACGGTGGCGGCTGGGAAGCGGGCTCGCGCGATGACCCTCCCGGGCGGGAGTTGCTCGATCGCGGGTTCGCGGCCGCGAGCATCAGCTACCGGTTCAGTGATGAATCACCTTTTCCCGCCCAAATCCACGATGTCAAGGCCGCGATCCGCTTCCTCCGCGCCAACGCCGGTCGGTTCAACATCGACCCGGACCGGATTGGCATCTGGGGGCACTCCGCGGGCGGTCACCTCGCGTCGCTGGCAGGGATGACCGGCGATCTTGCGGAGCTGGAAGGGGAGGGAGGGTCGCCGGGGGTGTCGTCTGCGGTGCAGGCGGTCGTGCCGCTTGCCGGGCCGGCCGACTTCAGTGGCACGCGGACCGATGACCCCGCCTTTTTCGGCGACGACATCCCCGCTCAGCGGATGCTCGGCAAGCAGCGCCACGAGCCGCGACGCAAGCAGAGCCACGAACCGACTGTCGCGGACGAGGCGTTCCTGAGGCGGGCGGCCTTGGCCAGCCCGGCGCTGCACGCCCACGAGGGCGCTCCGCCGTACCTGATCGTGCATGGCACAGTGGATCCGGTGGTGACGCCGGGGGAATCCCGCCGGCTGGCCGAGGCGGTCACCGCCGCCGGTGGACAGGCCACGTTGCTGGAGGCGACCGGTATCGACCACGATCTCCGGGCACTGCTCGCTTTCGCTGACGAGCGCGGTGTCACCGTGATGCGGCACATCGTCGCGTTCTTCGAGCGCCATCTGGGACCGCTGCCGTGACACCGTCCCGGCATATCGCTTTCGCGTGGTGGTTGATCCTGATTCGTGGATGGGAATGAACGGGAGGCACTTAAAAACCGAGCGGGTCGCCTGATGTGGCAACCCGCTCCGGTGGGGTGGGGAGGAGAGATGGGAAGATCGATCCGCGTTGCCTTTGGAAGACCACGCTTTTCGTCTTTCCATGTACAACATTAGGGGCTTAGGCTGAAATACTCCTGAGCCAATCCTGAAATTCTGCTGAAACGTTCGGGCCCGGAACATTGTAATGCCCCTCTGGCCCCAACTGGTGGAACAAGGTGTCCGGTCCCGATTGAAACAGGAGCACCAGACGATGGCTGACCGCCTGGCGGTGTCGACGAACACCTACCATTCCTACTCGCTGGAAGATGCCCTGCGCGGGATTGCCGCGGCGGGATTCACCAGTGTCGAGCTCTCCTCCGTGCCCGGCTGGACCGAGCACGTCCCTCGCAACGCCGATGACGAAGAACTCCAGCGGATAGGAGAGCTGGTCACCCGGCACGGCCTGACGGCGGTCAGCCTGAGCGGGCATTCGGACCTCGCGAGCGACGCCGGAACCGGCGAGTTCCGCAAGTCGCTCCACATCGCGAAGGTGCTCGGTATCCAGTACGTTACGACAAGCACCGGCGGGCACGACGCATCATCCGCCGGGAGTCTCGAGGAGCAACGGGAGGCGTTCCTGGAGCGGATCCGGCCGCTGGCGGACGAGGCGGCGGCGGACGGTATCCAAATCTGCCTGGAGACACACGGCGGCGTCTCCGCCACGGGGGCAATGGCGGCGGAGCTGGTCCGCCTGATCGACCGCCCGAATGTCGGGATCAACTACGACACCGCCAACGTCATCTTCTACGGCGAGGTGCGTCCCGAAACCGACATCATCACCGCCGCGCCGCTCATCAACCACCTGCACATCAAGGACCAGATCGGCGGGCTCGGTGTCTGGAATTTCCCCGCGATCGGAACCGGCGAGGGCGATTTCGCCCCGGTCTTCGCCGCCCTCGAGGACGTGGGGTTCACGGGCCCGTGCTCGATCGAGCTGGAGTTCCAGGGGGAGCCGTGGCCGTCGCTGGACGCGGTCGAAGCCGCGCTGCGGACCTCCCTGACGTTCCTGCGCACGCACCTGCCCGAAGCGCCACTCGGATAAGCGGGGCGACAGCCAGCCGGATACATGCACGAAACGGACGTTGCCCAGATGACGACCACGACTCCAACGCGCATTGCCGTTTTCGGCGCCGGGTTCATGGGAAGCACCCATGCCCGCGCCTATGCCAAGCTCCCTCATGTCGAGATCGCCGCGATTTACGCGCGATCCGGTGAGCGCGCCGAACCCCTGGCGCACGAACTGGGGTCGACATTCACCGCATCCCTCGACGATATCCTCGCCGACGAGTCGATTACGGCGGTCGACATCTGCCTGCCGACTACAGAGCACCGGTCCTCGCTCGAAGCCGCGCTCGCCGCCGACAAGCACGTGCTGCTCGAAAAGCCGCTGGCGTTGACCGAGGACGATGCGCGGGCAATGGTCGATGCGGCGGCCGCATCGGACCGGATCGTGATGATCGCGCATGTCCTGCGGTTCTGGCCGGAGTACGTCGAGCTCAAGCGGATCATCGACAGCGGCGAGCTCGGCCGCCCCCTCGCCGCCTATGCAACGCGCCGGCAGCCCTTTCCTGCGTGGTCGAAACAGTTCAGCCAGTCGGATCTCACCGGTGGCGCGATCATCGACATGCTTGTCCATGATTATGACGCGCTGAACTGGGTCCTCGGCGCGCCCAAAACCGTGACCGCCCATGCGCGTCGCAACCAGCGCTCGGCGGGTCTGGACCAGGCGCAGGTCCTGATCGGCTACGACGGCGCCCAGGCCGTGTCCGATGGCGGGATGATGATGCCGGAATCCTACCCGTTCACGTCGGCGCTCGA
>DASYVY010000646.1:0-18748 GCA_035936535.1 Thermomicrobiales bacterium
GGAGGTCGGCAAGGTTCACGCTGCCTGCCGGGAGGAGGGGCGCGATCCAGCCAGCCTCGTCATCACGGGGGGAGTGACGGTCGGGTATCGGGATCTCGGGGAGCTGCCCGCCTGGATGGAGACACCCGGCAGTTTCCTGACCGGAGAGGCGGACGAGCTCGGGTCACAGCTCGCGGCATACGCCAGTCTCGGCGTCCATCACATCCTCACGAACCTCTACCCGTTCAACGAAGCAGCGCTGGCACGCTACGGTCAGGCGGTCGAGGTCGCCAAGCAGGTGACCGCCCAGGAGCCGGATGACGTGCCAGGCAGTTAAATCGTCCAGAAGCCGTGGGCGAACAGGATCGTGAGCATGGTCAGGAGCACCGTCGACCCGGCGATCGCGATGTCACGCGGCCACTCCCGCCAGCCGGTCCGGTTGAGGAGGGCCGCGGCGACGATGTAGAAGCCGATCGCCGGGAGCAGGTACCGCCCCAGCGACACCCAAGTCATCACTCCATGGGCAACGACGATCAGCGTCGTGAACAGCGCAACGCCCGGATCGAGCAACCGCCAGACCCACGGCAGGCTGGCGAGCCAGAGCACGAGCAAGGCCACGTTGAGCAGGATGATCTGGTTGCGCGGGTCGCCGAGCAGTGCCTCCCGTGGCTGCCGCGTGAAGAGCACGAGGTAATCGCCCACATGCTCGTGCCACCCGCCCCAGTTCTGCTGGGCCCGGAAATAGGCGAACGGGCTATCGAATCGCCACCAGGTGTAACCGGCAAAGGCGGCGGCCCCGAGTGGAGCGACCAAGGTGATCGCGGCCAGATCGCGGATCGATGCCTGTCGCCGCCAGGCGAGCAGGAGCAGCGCCGGGGGGAGCGCCAACCCCGCCAGCCGGGATGAGGTCGCCAGCGCGGCGACGATCGCGGCCGCAAGCCACCAGCGGCGGTCCGCGCAGGCAAAGGCCACCACGACGAGCATCAGGAACAGGGATTCGCTGTACCCGGCGGTGAAGAAGTAGCTGAACGGCGAGACACAGAGCAGGACGACCGCGGTCCGGGCGACCTCCGGTCCGAACCTCCGGTTCACGAGGTGGCCAAATGCCGGAACGGCAACGGCACTGCTCGCACAGGCGATTCCGATCGCCGCCAGGGCCAGCCGGCTTTCGGTCGGCTCAAGGCCGGTGAGTGCGACGAGCCCGCGCATCAGGAGCGGAAAGAGCGGGAAGAAGCCGAGCCCGCCGTCGTGGCTCAGGTTGCCTTCGCCACCGTAGCCATGAAGCGATATGGTGACATAATGCGAAGTGTCCCACCGTGCCCATCCATCGAGCCAGCGGATGTCCGGAAAGAACGTGTCCGGCAGCTGCGCGGGATAGAGGGGAAGGCGGGGCATGATGCCGAGGGTAAACCAGCTTGCGCCGAACAGGAGCAGCCGGGTCGCCATCAGGATCAGGAGCGATTGAACCGTCAACGAGCAACTTAGCCGGGTGATCAAGCCATCGGGGCCAGCCGCGCTCTGGCCGTCGGTCACGGGCCAACGTCCCGGTCGCCCTCGGCCCGCTCGAACCAGTGCGTCCAGAGCGCATCAAGGTTTTCGCCGGAGGCCTCCTCGAAGGCGGCCTTGAGGTCCTCGGGGGTGGCGACGCCAAAGCGGAACCCGGCGACATAGGCTTGCAGTGCGGCGAAAAACGCCTCGTCGCCGATCCGTTCCCGGATCGCCCCGAAGCCCAGCGGTGCCTTGGAATAGGCGGCGAGCACATAGGCGCTCCCCGAGGGGAAGTCGTCCGTCGGCTGATCCACGACCGGATCATCTCCCGATGCGACCGCGCGCTCGAACGGCCTCGTCAGGTAGCGCTCGGTGGCCAACGCCGCCGCCGCGTCGCCATATTGCCGCTGGGCATAGACACCGGCGGTCACGTAGTTCGTCAAGCCCTCGTCGATGTAGGCGACATCGTACTGATTGTTTCCGACCAGGTTGTAGAACCACTGGTGGATCACTTCATGGGCGACGGTGAAGTCGAGGCTGTTCGGCGTCCCCGCCGGCAACGGCTCCCGGTAGTATCCCGCTCCGATGTAGATGAGCTGGGGGAACTCGACCCCGGCGGCGCCGTTCAGCTCGACCGATACGAAATCGAGCTCGCGGTACGGGTAGGGTCCGAGCACCGGCTCCAGCACAGACACCGCCTGGATCGCGTAGGTGAGCACCGCCTCGCCAATCTGCTCCTGTCCCGGCTGATGCCACGAGTTGATCGTGACGCCCTCGACCTCCCCGGTGACGAGCTCGAGATCCGCATCGGCCACGACGGTGAAGTCACGGACCGGTCCGGAGACGTACCGGCGCGTTGTCAGGCCATCGGCATCGTCGTTGGGCGTCGAGGCATCCGTATCGATTCCCGTGGTGACAACGCTCCAGCCGGCATCGAACGTCAGGGACACGTCATAGAGGGCGGTCGAGCTGAAGATGGGATCGCCATTCTCGCTCGGGGGATCAAGTACCCAGCCCCGCAGCGGATCACGCCCCGCGATGATCGGATACCAGTGCGCCATCGCCCAGGTCCCGGACTCGGAATCGATACCGAAGATGCCGTAATGATCCCGCGAGTCCACCGGCGGCACCGCGATGAATGCCATGCTGATCTCCACCGTGGCATCCGGCGCAAGCGGCGCTCCGAGGGGTATCGTGACGACCGAATCGTCGACCGAGAGCGCCGGTTGGGCGCCTCGCCCGTCGACCACGACGTCGCTGACCGTGAGCGCGTCGTTCTCGGCGTCCGGGCCGTTGGCATAGAGCCGGAAAGGGACGGCTTCGAGCGGTGCGCCGGTGGTATTCGTGAACTCGATCTCCGCCACGCCGGATATGGTGGGGATGTCTGACGGTGTTTCCGGCGCTTCGAGGGTTGCGGTGATCTCGTACGTGGGCAGACCATCCGGTACGTCGGCGGCGACCGCGTCGTGGTGTTCCGGGCGGATCGCGCCGAGCAGGAGTCCATCCTCCGATCCGCTGGCCGCCGATCCGGGCGCATGCGGATTGATGACGGGCGTCTGTGCGATCGTCGCTGGCTCGCCGAGGATAAGTGCCGCAAGCAGGAGGAGCGTCACGAGCAGGGACCGACGGTAGTGTACTGTCAGCATCAACAACTCCATGGAGAAACGAGGGGAACGGGGAGACCGGGATTGCACAGGCAGCGTCATGAGGATCGCGGCGCGTTCCCTCCAGCATTGTACCGTCCACGATGCGCCGGCTCGCCGGTGATCGTGCCTGGTGGAGAAGCGAGATGACAATGCTGCGCTTGCCCGGTGATATTCGGATGGCGATCGAGGCGCATCTGCGATCCGCCTTTCCGTACGAAGGCGTCGGACTGCTGGCGGTGGACCGGCATGTTCGGGATGCTACCGGCGCGGCGCCGGTGACGGCGGTGCACTTCTTTCCGGGAACGAATATCGAGGCGTCGGCAACACGATTTACGATGGACCCGGAGGAGGTGATTGGCGCGCTGCGAACCCTCCGCGAGCGGGGATGGCTTCTGGGCGGAATCGTCCACTCGCATCTCAATGGTCCGGCGACACCGTCCGCGGTCGATCTGAACGAGGCGCATTACCCGGATGCACTGATGATCGTCGTATCCTTTGCCGCATCACCGGTGGAGATGCATGCCTGGCGAATCGAGGGCGATCGGGATGTACGCGAGGTGGAGATCGTTCCCGCATGAAAACGAGTCGCGAATTGCGGCGATGAGCCGGTTTCGGCAAGAATCGAATGGGCGTGGCACGATAATGCCCACGCATGCCTCGATGCACGATTGGGAATGAACCTTCATGATTATGTTGACCCGCGGGACGACCGGGGCGTTGATCCGGGCATCGTCCCGGGACGGTGGCCAGCAAGCGGGCGCGAACAACGCCGCTGATTCCACGTCCGGCGGTTCTCCGCCCCGCGATCGTGACCGGTCGGCGGCGTCGGATGAGGTGCCGGCGAGGCCGGTCGATGGGATCGTGGCGGCCCTGGCGTCGGTGCCGGATGAGCTTTCGCGCCTGCTGGCGAACCGGAGCCGCGAGGATCTGACCCAACCCGCGGAGGATGGTGGCTGGGGGATCGTCGAGATCCTGCCGCATTTTCACGATTGGGAACGGGTGATCCGGGACCGGGTCGATCGCATCCTGACGGAGCAGACACCGGAGCTGGAGGAGCACGACGACTCGTTGTGGGCGATCGAGCATGACTACTCGTCGCAGGACCCCCTTGGCGTCCTTGCCGCATTCCGGGATCAGCGAGAAGCGCTCGTCGCGCTTCTGGAATCACTCGATGATGCGGCGTGGAACCGTGACGCCAGGCTGCCGAAGCACGGCCGGATCACGCTGCACTGGCTGCTCAACAACGTCTGTGACCACGATGCCCGGCACATGATGCAGGTCAGGGATGTTCTCGCGTAAGATGGATACTGGTTACTGGTCGGTGCGCTGCCCAATGCGCTGCCAACACATGCTCTAGCCAGGGGAAAAGGCGGTCAAGATGAGGAGTGTGCCAGGCGCTGTCGACGTGATCCCGCCGATTCCGGATGAGCAACGCAACCAGATTCGCCGGCTGGACAACAATGCGCTCATCATCCGGCTGCATTTCGCGATCAACCACCTTTCGCGGTGGCTGTCCCCTATCCATGATCCCAGCAAACTGGTGCGATCGGTCTATCGCGGGGAACCGACGGTCAAGGATCTCGTGATCGGCATGCGCGATGAAGAGCAGCGGATCTTTCCGAAGCTCCATCTGATCGCGACGCAGAACCATCCCGATCTCGACACGCTGCCGCCGTGGAGACCCGACCCGGCCAAGGTGGAAGCCGACGAGGGCATGCCGCCGATCGTCCTGATGGCCCAGTTCCGACGTCTCCGGCAGAGTACCTGTTCGCTCCTGCGGAGCCAGCCGGACGATGCCTGGCTCCGGAGAGGGATCAGCCGCAGGGACTACAATGTGTCGGTTCGTGAGCTTGCCGAGCATCTTGCCGCGCACGACTACGAGTACCTGCACGCGATGGATAGAACGCTCGATGAGGTGGGAGCCCGCGAAGGACTCGCCGAGATCCAGAAGACCCATCTCGATGAGCTTCTGAAGTTGTCCCCCGAATCCCTGCGGCTCTGACTCGAGCAGCACAACGGGCAGCGCGACGAACACCCTTTGCACATTCGGGTTCGGGAACGGAATGGCGTTGTCGAACGTCACCCGGGCTCAAGGTTCCAGGCTCTAGGTTCAAGGACTGTCGTTGATGAGTTCGTCCACGCCAGCAAAAGCCCAGCACATGCAATCATCCGATCAGCAATATGGCGCATCCGGCCTGTCGGCGACCGAGGTCGTCGAGGCCCTGGGACGCGAGTTCTTCCTGGCGCTCGACGCACGCGATCCCCGAAGGTTGCGGAACACCCTGGCCGCCAATGCCACGTTTCGCACGCATCCGCACTCGGCGCCGATCCGGCCCGCGGACGACATCGTGGCCTACTTCGGTACGGTCGTCTCTTCCTACCCAAATGCCCATTGGGACGTGACGGATGTGATTGCCGCACCGGACCGGGCCGCAATCCAGTTCGTCATCCGGGAATACTCGACCCGGCAGGGACGCGAGATGATCTCCGAACAGGTCGCGATGATCAGGGTGACCGGCGGCAAGATCGTCAGCTTTGTCGGCTATTACGATAGTTCGGAGTTTCAGCGCGTGTTCTGGGACAGCGGCGGGGACTGATGCTCGTGCCTGGCGTCACCCTTCCGGGACAAGATCGGGCGTCATGGCTCCATCGCCATCTCCACGATGTCGCTGAGCGGTCGTTGTGAAATCCGTCGCGCAACTCTGTATAATTGTGAATATGAGCACGAGCGCTGGCCGGGCTCCTGACCATGCTCCACGGTCACATGGCTCGCGGTGATACCAGCCGGCGCGCAATGTCCGCCAGCTACACTCCTCGCAATGACCCCTGCCGGATCCGCATCATCGCCAGTGTCGCGTTCAGGTAACCGCTCATGACCGCGATCCAGTAACGCGCTCATGAAGATTCAACCGGGGTATACATGTCCAGCAAACGAGCAGACGAACGCTTTTCGGTGGGCGGGGGCAACGGCCACTACCATCCGGATGTAGAAGCGGGGTACTCCGGTACTGGTAGCAACGGCTTGGGAGATCATGGCGGCAACAGTCGAATGGGAGGCGCCCTGCTGGATGTCTCTCCCGCATCGCCGGGCCATGACCTGCCGTCCCCCTCGGCAGGCGCACAGCAGCAGATCCCCGATATCGTGATCCGCCGGCTCCCGATCTACATACGCACGCTCAAGGCGCTTGCCGATGGAGGGATCTCCTCCGTCTCGTCCGAGGAACTGGCCGACCTGATCGGCGTCACCGCAGCCCAGATCCGCCGCGATCTCTCCTACTTCGGGAAGTTCGGCAAGCAGGGCAAGGGATACGACACCCGGTTCCTGGCGACGACGATCAGCCGTATTCTCCGTCTCGATCGCCAGTGGTCCGTCGCCCTTGTCGGTCTTGGCAACCTCGGCCGCGCGATCGCCAACTATCGCGGGTTCACGCCCTCGTCGTTCTCGATCGTCGCGCTGTTCGACCGTAACCCGCGGAATATCGGGCATGTCGTCAACGACATGGAAATCCTGCCCGATGTCCATTTGGCCGACACGATCGCGCGGGAGCGGATCAAGATCGGGATCATCGCGACGCCGCGGACATACGCGCAGGAGATCGCCGACCAGATGGTCCAAGGCGGCGTTGAGGCGATCCTGAACTATGCGCCGGTGATTCTCAAGGTTCCGGACTATGTGACGGTCCGGGAGATCGATCCGGTCAGCGCTCTCCAGAGCATGACCTATTACGTTCAGGATCGTTCGGCGGCCGGCCGCTAAGGCCACCCCCCTCGAAGATCTGCCATTGGTGGCTGGCGGCCCTAATTCACTCCCTGGTGCCCGTTCTGCACGTTGGGCAGCCGATGACCTGAGCGGATGACCACTACCCCTCCTCGCCAACCCCGCTCCTCCAAAGTGGGCGATGATGGGATGTTCATTGCTGCGTAGCTGTGTACCCGACGCTGGTGACCGCCCCCTCTCCTGACAGCACCACTTCTCGCCACCCGGTTCGCAGCAGCGGGGAAGAAGCCCCCTGGTTCACCGCCTGGTACTGTGAGGCTCGGGATGACGGAAAGCGCCACACGAGGGACAAGGGATACAGCACATGCCAGCATCGCGCCCGTGGTTCACCCGAGAAGGTCTGCGGCACCTGGATGCGGTCCTGACCCAATTCATTGAGGCCGGCAGCCATCCCAGTATCGTTTCGCTGCTTACCCGGAACGACCAGCAGCATGTGACCATCGTAGGCAGCACCGGATTCGATACCGCTGTCCCGCTCCCGCGGGACGCGATCTTCCGGCAGTCCTCAACCACCAAGCCGATCACTGCTGTCGCGATGATGATCCTGGTCGATGACGGGGTACTCGCCCTTGACGCTGCGGTCGACCGCTTTCTGCCGGAACTTGCCAACCGGGACGTTCTTCGCGCGCCGGCGGATCCACTCGATGACACGGTTTCCGCCGACCGTGCGATCACGCTCCAGGATTTGCTGACGTTCCGTTTCGGGCTGGGCATGATCGCTGACGGATCGCCGATCGCCAGGGCAATGCACGAAGCCCGGGTGGGAACGGGAATGCCTGATGTTGCGGGGCATCTGCCCGCGGACGAGTGGCTGGCCAACCTGGGGACCCTACCGCTGGCGTATCAGCCCGGCGAAACGTGGCTCTACCACACCGCCGCCGAGGTGCTCGGAATCCTTATCGCTCGGGCAAGCGGCCAGCCATTCGACCGGTTCATGCAGGAGCGTATCTTCGATCCACTGGGCATGGTGGATACTGGGTTCCATGTCCCTGCAGGCAAACGGGATCGCCTGACCGACGCATACATGCCAGATGCCAACGGTCGCCCGATCGTTTGGGACCCGGCGGCCGCATCCGCCTATGCGTCCCCGCCGACGTTCTGCAACGGGGCCGATGGGTTGGTATCGACGCTGGACGATTATCAGCGATTCGCTTCGATGATGCTGAACGGCGGAGTGCATGACGGTCAGCGGATCATCTCGGCGGCGTCCCATGCGCGCATGGTGACCAATCACCTTACCCAGGCCCAGATCGCCAACGCAGCGCCGATGCTCGATGGGAAGGGGTGGGGATATGGTCAAGCGGTGGATGGGGCTGGCAACGATCATCCAGGGAGGTATGGGTGGGCCGGTGGCATGGGAACATATTGGTTCAACGATCCGGCACGCAACCTTACCATGACCCTGATGACACCGGTCGCGTTCTTCTCGGCGGCGGGTGCCCGCCTGATCGCGGAGTGGGAGCAGGCAGTCTACATGGCCCTGGAGTGAGGCCGCCGGAAGACTGAGCCAGGGAAGGCCGCAGGATCAGTGCCTTGCGATCCCGTGCGTGGCTTGTCCGATCCCAGCGCATCCACATCCGCCTCGCTCATCCGTCTGAGTTACTCCCACTCGATCGTGGCGGGCGGCTTCGAGGTGATGTCGTAGACCACGCGGTTGATGCCGTCGATCTCGTTCACGATCCGGTTGCTGATCCTCGCCAGCACGTCGTACGGAAGTCGCGCCCAATCCGCCGTCATCGCGTCCTGGCTGGCGATCGCCCGGACCGCGCAGACCCGGGCATAGGTGCGGTAGTCACCCATCACTCCCGTCGAATTGACGGGCAGCAGGACGGCGAAGTACTGCCAGACACCTTCGGCGAGCCCCGCGCCTTCGATCTCCTCGCGGACGACCGCATCGGCCCGGCGCAGCAGGTCGAGGTCCCGGTCGTTGACGTCGCTGAGCGTGCGCACGGCCAGCCCGGGTCCCGGGAATGGCTGCCGCTCGACCACCTCGTCCGGCAACCCAAGCGATCGGCCGACGGCACGCACCTCGTCCTTGAACAGGAACTTGAGCGGCTCGATCAGGGAAAAGCGCATGTCGTCCGGAAGCCCGCCCACATTGTGGTGCGTCTTGATCTTTGCGGCGGACTTTGTGTCCTTGGTCGTGCTCTCGATCACGTCCGGGTACAGCGTACCCTGGGCGAGGAAATCGAACGGCCCCAGCTTCTCCGCCTCCGCCTCGAACACGCGGATGAACTCCTCGCCGATGATCTTCCGCTTGCGCTCGGGATCGGTTACGCCGTTCAACCGGTTGAGGAACCGACCGGTCGCGTCGACATAGACGAGCTTCATCCCGAAGTTGCGGGCAAACACGTCCCGCACCAGCTCGGCTTCCCCGAGCCGCAGCAGTCCATTGTTGACGAAGACGGGTGTGAGCTGATCGCCTATCGCCCGGTGAATCAGCGCCGCTGCCACGGAGGAGTCGACCCCGCCGCTGAGCGCAAGCAGGACACGACCGGCGCCGACCTGGTCCCGGATGTCCCGGATCGAGGCGTCGATGAACGATTCTGGCGACCACGAGGTCGAGCATTCGCAGATACCGATCAGGAAGTTCCGCAGAATGTCCGTGCCGCGGGTGGTGTGCTGCACCTCGGGGTGAAACTGGAGGCCAACGCGCGCGCCGCTGCCCATCGCCGCGACGGGGGAGTTCGCCGAGCTGGCGAGCACATCGAATCCCTCCGGCAGGGTGTCGATGTGGTCGCCGTGGCTCATCCAGACGTCGAGCTGGCCGTCGAGCCCGGCGAACAGGCCCGACGCGGCGTGCTCGGGCGCGACGGTGATCGAAGCCAGCCCGTACTCCCGGCGTGAAGCCGGAGCGACATCGCCGCCGAGAGCCCGGGCCAGCAGCTGCATGCCGTAGCAGATGCCCAGCACCGGCAGGTCCTGCTCCAGCACCCAGCCGGGAAGCTGCGGCGCATCATCGGCGTAGACGCTGGCCGGGCCGCCCGAGAGGATGACCCCCTTGGGGTCCAGCCGGGCGATGTCTTCCCACGCCGCGTCGTGCGGCATCAGCTCGCAATAGACGCCGCATTCCCGCACACGGCGGGTAATCAGCTGGCTGTACTGCGAACCGAAATCGAGCACGACAACCGCATCGACGCGAGCACCGGCCTTTTCGGCCTCGTCCAGCAGGTGCGCGGAGTCCGACACCGGGTGATCGGCGGCGGTGTCGCCTTCCGTGGGATCGATGGTCGGCAGAGTGATGTCGGATGTCGCGGGGGAGGTATCGGGGCGTGTCAAGCAGGACTCTCCATCGTTGGGCATGCGCGGCTGACCGAAGCGACGGTCATCGGCGGCGATGAGCGTCCGTTCACCCGATTCTACTTGACGGCTGAGGCTGGCGCGGCACGGGCGGAAGGCCAGCACTCACGCAGGAGTAGCTGGTCCCGTAGACGATCGGCGGCTAGCCATAGTCATCGTCCAGGGCCGAGTCTCCGGCGTCCCCAAGGTAGACGTACGACGTGTCGAACGACCAGTCCGCGATCGTTTCGAGTTCCACTTCAAGGCGGGGATGCAACGGGTCGATCTGCTTGACGAGGTGGAGGTCGACGACGGCGCGGTCGTCGAAGCCGAGCCCGGTCGCGAGCGAATCGAGGGCGATCTTGAGCCCACCGTCGAGATCGCGACGCATGGGGGTCTCGAAATAGAACGTGAGATAGACGCCGATCAGGGTATCCCGGAACGCCCGTTCGATGACCGGGTCGAGCGTTCCGCGCTGCCGGAGGGCCGCCAGATGTTTGGTCACATCCCGTTTGAACGCCCTGGCGGATTTGCTGAGCACCCGCCGCTTGCCGACGGTGACGTACTGATTGTTGATCCCCGGCGGAAGGGGCAACGTCAGGGCGAGCGATACCGGTTGCGTCATGCCCTCAACACCACCGCCTCGATCTCGCGATGGATGGGCCAGACGCGGCAATCCTGGTTTGCGAGAAGGATGCTTGTCGTGTCGGAATCGGGGAAGTACGCCAGAATGCCGGCGACCCCGGCGTTGCCTCCGTCCTTGTGGATCGCGATGATCCGGTCCTCCGGTGTGAGCGTGAACTCGAAGCCGAAGCCGTTCATCAGCTTCCGGTCGCCATGGTTCCTTGCCAGGACATAGGGACGGAACAGGGCCTGGCGTGACGCGGCATTGACGAGCACGTCAGCCTTGATCGCCCGCACGAACGTATCCAGATCAATGGCGGTGACCGTCGCGCCACCATCGGGCGATCCGATCGGCGGATAGGAGTAGATGTTCTTCGTCCAGGTAGTGCCGCCATCGCCCGCGACACCCTTTTTGTATCCCTCGGCAAGGTCCGGATGCACGCCATCCATCGCGCAGAAATCCGCTCCGGTCATGCCTGCTCGCTGGAAAACGTGATCCCGCACGTAATCGCGATATGCCTGGCCGGTCGCCTTCTCGATCATCAGGCCGAGCAGGACGAAGGCGCAGTTGTTGTAGCGGACACCATTGCCAGGAGGAAACACCGGATCCTTGTACGCGAACTGTGGCAGGAAGGCCTCGGTGGTCCTGATCGAGTAGTTCGGCTTGTCGACGAAGAGTAGTTCGTAGTCTTCGCCAGCCTCCTCGTCCGCATCATCCGCGATCCCGGAGGTGTGGGTCAGCAGATGGAACACCGTCACGGCGTTGGAGATCTTCGTGTCATCGCGTTCGAGAAATGGCATCACGGCTGTGTCGAGGCCGAATAGGCCCTGCTCGACCAGCTGCATGATCGCGATGGCGGTGAAGAGCTTCGTGATCGAGGCGGTGTCGAACCGGGTCGAGATCCGATTGGCTACTTCGAATCCGCGATGGGCGAGCCCGAATGCCTGATGGTAGATGATCTCGTCATCGCGCTTGACCAGGCACACTCCCGAAAAGTCGGATTTGTCTGCCGCGAGCTGCAGAATGTCCCTGATCCTGGCCTGCATCGGTGCGACCTCCACATCCGCGTGCCTGCGCGATCACTGCCCGGCGCGGCAACCTGAAATCCCGCGCCGGGCGCTCATGCCTCGATACGGCGGAGGTGGCCGACGATCTCAAGGTGGTGCGTCTGCGGGAACATGTCGAATGCCTGGACATCGACCAGCTCGTAGCCGCCGTCGAGCAACACACGGATGTCCCGTGAGAACGTCGCGGGATCGCAGGAGACCGCCGCGACATGGGCCGGCTTGAGACGCATCAGGTGCTGCATGGTCTCCTTGCCGGCACCGCTTCGTGGCGGATCGAACACGGCCAGGGCGACCTTGCCGATTGGCGAGCGGTCCCCCGCAAGCCAGTGCTCCACGGCCGCCTCCACGATCCGGCCGTTGTCGAGCCCGGCCTCGTTGAGATTTTCCTGCGCGTACTTGGCCGCGGCGGGGAAGCTCTCGACGGCGATCACGCGCTCGAACCGTCGCGCCAGCGGAACGGTGAACAGGCCGACACCGCAGTAGAGGTCCAGGCAGATCCCCTCCGCCTCGGACGCCTCGTCGGCGATCTCGATCACCCGGCCGAGCAGGTCGATCGTGACGGGGATGTTCGCCTGGAAAAAGCACTCGGCCGTGTAGCGGAACAGATCCTCCCCGATCTGGCGCATTACCAGACGCGAGCGCGGGGTGTTGGTCCGCTCCAGCACGCTCCCGGTATCTCCCGTCACCGCCCGGTACTCACGAGCGCCCTTGGGAACGAGCTTGGCCTGGACATCGTCCCGCAGCGTCGTCAGCAGGGCCTGAACCTCCGGCGTCAGGATGGGGCTCTCCTCGACATCGACGACACGATGGCTGCCAGGGGCAAAGTAGCCAACGGCGCCGGTGTTCTGGTCGACCTGGAATTCCGCACGCGACCGGTATCCCCACTCCAGCTCCGAAGGAGTGATGGTGATGTCCGGAAGCGGGTCGATCTTGCCGATCCGGCGGAGGCTGTCGGCGATGATGTCGACCTTGACGGCGAGCTGATCGCCATAGGAGATGTGCTGGAGGTCGCAACCGCCGCTGGCCTCGTAGTCGGCGATGCGAGGCTCGATCCGCATCGGTGATGGCTCGAGAATCTCGTCGATCTCGCCATGGCCGATCGTTCCCTGCCGGCGATGGATGGTGGCGCGGATGCGATCACCCGGGGCGGTTCGTGGCACGAAGACGGTCATGCCCTCGGCGAAGCCGATACCC
The DNA here is from genome assembly GCA_035936535.1 of Thermomicrobiales bacterium. Taxonomy (GTDB): domain Bacteria; phylum Chloroflexota; class Chloroflexia; order Thermomicrobiales; family UBA6265; genus CADCWJ01. Next base: position 13,057 of record DASYVY010000646.1, read on the forward strand.
TTGCCATCGCCGACGATGCGATCGATCGTCACCTCGACTGGCAGGCCCGTGGTCCGGCCTTCGGCAAGCGGCTGCTGGCGACGTCCAGAGCGCACCCCATGATGGGGGCGTGCGCCGGGGCGAGGTTTGCGATAGGGGCGGGCGGGACGATTGCCTGGAGGAGAACTCATGGCGATGGTAGTCCAATCGATGGGTGTGGCTTGAGCGGTTCACGTCGCTAATAGAAGGCTTGCGGGTAAGGGCGGCGTCCCGACCGGTCCCGGGCCGGTGGGGCTGGTGCCAACAACGACGTCATGGAGACGGATCGCAGCGGGAAACGGACGGCACCCGTCCGCGGGATTCCGGCCTGGGCGAACGAGATCGTGACCCGGCATCCGCAGGAACGCCGGCATGTCACGTACCGACGCCGTAGGCAACCGGTCTCATCCGGCCGTGACCGGACATCCTCACTGAAAATCCTGGCCCGCCTGATATGCTCAAGCACGGGGATGATCCCGGCGCCCGGCAGGAAGCGCCGGGCCCGCTGATGACGGTACCATTGTAACGGTCAGGGCCAACGCACGATTCCACAGATGGCCATGGGTGGGGACCGTAGTTCCATCAAAGAGGTCATCGATCATCATCGCTCGCTGCTCCGCACGTACAGGACTCTCCGTGTCATTCCCAGCTTCGGACGCCTCGAACGCTTCGGAAGGTTCGGTGGCGCCAGCCGATCGTCCATGGAACCTGGGAGTGCTGCTCTCGGGCGGGGGGCGCACCCTCGAGAACCTCCTTGGCGTGATCGATCGTGGCGAGCTGGATGCCCATGTCTCGATCGTCGTCAGCTCGGTGGCGGGAGTGCGTGGGCTCGATATCGCGACGGCGGCTGGCATCCCGGCGGTGACCGTCCCGCGCCTCGCGTTCGGTTCCCTCGGGGATTACAGCGCCGGCATCTATGCGGCGGTCGAGCCCTTCGCGCCGGACCTGCTGATCATGGCGGGGTTTCTTCGCAAGATGCTCGTTTTCCCGGGTTGGGAGGGGCGCATCCTGAACATCCACCCGGCACTGCTGCCGGAAGCGTCCGCCTATGCCGCCGGCAAGGGCAGGTTCGGAGCGCGGGTGCACGCCGCCGTCCTGGCAAACGGTGACCAGGTCACCGGTGCGACGGTCCATGTCGTCACCGACGAGTACGACGCCGGTCCCCCGCTCGCCAGAGCCGAAGTTCCTGTGCGCGACGGGGATACACCGGAGACGCTGGCAGCTCGTGTCTTCGCTGTTGAGACTGCGATCTACCCGGCGACGATCCGGCGCTATATGACGGACCATCCCGTCCTCAAGCGAGAGGGCAGCGCCATCACCTGCCATCAACCGGGAGAGGATGTTTGTTAGCGTCAGGCGGTGACCCGGCGCCGGTAGACAAGGTCGCCGACCGCGATCCTTGGCCACTGCCGGGCGTCCCGCTCCTCGTGCTGTGGTGTGGTCTCGATCGTGGCGAGAAACCCTCGAGTTCCCGAGAACAGGAACTTCAGGGCATCAGTCACCGCCGCGTCCGGAAGTTGATCGTGCGGATACCGCAGGCACCACTTGGTGAACTCGGCGCACGGCTTGACGCACTCGACCGCGCCGAGCCGCACAAGTCCCTGACCGGAGCTGATGACCATACCCGGCGCGAGGTCACCTTCCTCCTGGATGCCATCGGTCTCGACGATGATGTTCTCGCCGGCGATTCCGGTCTGGAGATGATCGCCGAACCGGTCCCGCATCCGCCGGTAGTGACTGGTGAAGCCGATGGAGACGCCGTTCTCGCCGCGAAACCGGGAATCGGGATGATCGCGGTGGTGAACGTCCCCGATCGTCGGTTCCCCATCTCCGTCGATACCGGTCACACCCCCAGGATCGATCCTGATCCCGGGCACAGCCGTGAGTGGATCCGGGTCATACCAGCGTCGCGGTCGCTCCCCGCGCTTGAGCGATCGCACCTGCACCTGAAGCAGGACGATCCTCCCGATGAGCTCAACGTCGGGCATGTCCCACTGGCGCATGAAATCCGGACTCACGTTTCTCACGACCGTAGCGTCCTTTGCGATGCGGGCTGGAGCACAAGCCACCGTGTTTCCAACCGCCCGGATGACGATGCACCGGTTGGGTCAGGTGATGGCACCGTGCCCTTCGCCAGCACTGCCCTCATGGAGGCGCTCACGGAACCGGCGGACGCGGGTGGCAGTGCCGCACGTCGCCGCGTTGCAGAAGCGCCGGCTTCCGTTCTTGCTGGTGTCGAGGAACAGCCGGTCGCAGGTATCAGCGGCGCATTCCCGGACCCGGGGCATGTTCGAGTCGCTGAGAAAGCGCACGGCCTCGCGGGCGACCGGCCAGAGGATCCCGTCCAGCTCCTTGCTCTCGTCGAACGTCCAGACGAGGTGGTCTCCGCGCACCACATGGCGGCCATGCCGATCGGACTCCAGGCGCTCCTGGTCGAGGAGCGCGAGGTCTGCTGACGCGGGAGGCGTACCGTGGTGGAGGGCGACGACGATCGCCCGGGTGGCGTCCCGAAGGGCGACGATCCGGCGCCGGACGGTGGCCGCGTCCTTGGGGTTGCGGCGGGCCGTCCTGAGCAGGCTCGTCGCTTCCCGCGAATCGATCAGGCCGGCGTGCAGGTACCAGGTGAGGACGTTGGCATAGCCTGGCGAGAACGCGTCTCGCTCATCGGCGTGGACATCGATGGTGTTGGCGAAGTCCAGCGTCAGCGTTCCGCCGCGCAAGGGCTGCATGGGCTGATCTGGTAACGACGTCCCCGACGAGCGGGCACCATACATGGTGTTGGCGGTGGCCATGGCAGATCACCCGGTAATATCACAGGCGAACTCGATATCATGCGTTTCGCTTGCGCCCGTGTCTCGACGTTGGACGATACGGGCCTCAGCAATCGTGGCGGGCAGAGCAAAACGGACAAAACCAGTATAAGGCGTTACGCGGGGCGGACGCATAAGGATGATGCTCCCGCAGATCCGAATCCTCGGGATACGGGTAGGGGGGCAAGTGCGGCGAAGGATGTGGAGCGGAACCCGATGGCACAGCTCCCGGAAGACACCTGGCGATAGCCGGCCGGAGCGATCCGCTCCTGCTCACAGTCGACAGTTCGGGAACAGGCGTTGGCCCGGCGCCAGGGAGCCAACGAGGCATGCGTTACCGAAAGCAGGTGGCTCAGCCTGCTACACTTTTATGGTAGTGAACGCGTGCGGATGCTCCGTATGCGTATCCATCGCATCGATTGAAGCAGGGAACATCACTGTCACAAACTCTCGAACAACCATATACGAGTGCCGGCATCGCCGCCCGTAATGTTGACCGGGCATTGTTGGCGCCGGCCGGGGCGAATGACGACAGGGTCCTTCTGTCGAAGACGGATTTTCTGAACTTCCGGATCTGCCCGGGGTACTGCTGGGTGGCAAAACACCAGCCGGACCGAGTCCCGGTCGAAACGGATCCGGACGTGCATCGCCGTCTCGATGACGGGAACACCGTCGAGACACTGGCCAGGCAGCGCTTCCCCGGCGCCACGATGATCGCCACGCTTGATCCCCTCGAGGCCGTCCGGGAGACCGAGGCGGCGATTGCCGCTGGCGCGACGACGCTGTTTGGGGCGGCGGTCCTGACCGGGCAGGGCCTGCTGGCCCGCGCCGACGTGCTGATCCGGGACGGCGATGGCTGGCTGCTGTACGAGATCAAGGCATCGACCTCCGTGACGGGCGAGCATCGCGCCGATGCGACATTCCAGGCGGTGGCGTTCATGGACGCCGGGTACAGGCTCCACCGCGTCGCGGTGCTCCACCTGGATCGCGATTACCGACGCGCTGGCGCGCCGGATCCGCGGGCAATGTTCGTCCTTACCGATCTGACGGACCATATCGACCGTTCGCTCGTCGGGATCATGGAGCAGATCGACCGCGCGCTCGCGGTCGTCCAGGGAACCATCGGGGATGCGCCGTGCCGGTGCGACCGCTGGACGCGGGGACGTCGCTGCCCCACATTCTCGCTGTTCCATCCGCACATCCCCAACGGTGGGACCGTCTACGACCTGACCTCAATCCAGCACATGCATCTCCGCGCGGTTCTGGATCGCGGCATTCTCTCGCTGGAGGACTGGCCGGACGATGTCCCGCTAAGCCGGCGTCAGCGGCTCCAGGTGGAGACGCATCGCAGCCGGGAGCCGTGGGTCGATCGAGCGCGGCTACGGACATTCCTTGACGGGCTGCGCTTCCCGCTCGCCTTTCTCGACTACGAGTCGTGCCAGACTCCGGTTCCGCTCTACGATGGCTGCGCTCCGTGGGCGCAGATCCCGTTCCAGTACTCCCTGCACACCGTGACCGCCGACGGAGCGATCGAGCATCGCGAGTTCCTCTGGACCGATCCGGTGGAGTTCCCAGTGCCGCATCTGGTCCGCCGGCTCCGGGAGGATATCGTCGGTGATGGCTCGGTGGTGGTCTGGTCGCGCGGCTCCGAGTCCGGCCGGAACCTGGAGATGGCCGATGCCCTGCCGGAGCATGCCGGCTTTCTGCTGGGGCTCAACGAGCGAATGGTCGACCTGATGGAAACGGTGACCGGCGGCGTCTGGATGGACCCCGGGTTCAACGGCAGCGCCTCGATCAAGAAGGTGCTGCCCACGGTTGCTCCGGAACTTTCCTACGACACACTGGCGATCGGCAACGGCGGGCTGGCGGCGGAGCGCTGGCACGCGGCGATGGTCGGAGCCGGTGACGCGTCAGACACGGCCGAGCGTGAGCATATCTTCAGTGCTCTCCGGGAGTACTGCCACCTCGACACACTGGCGATGGTCCGCATCTGGGAACACCTCCGAAGCCTGCTCCGCTGATGCCCTCGCGGTGCAGAAGGGCGTGATTCCGGATGATCGATTCCGATGCGGTCCGCGATCAATTCGATGCGCTTTGGGCTCCGCTCGGTGTTTTCGTCGCGTACCGGCTAACGCACTCGTCAGGGGCGGGATCGGATGCTATCGGCCGCCACTCAAGATCGAGACATCCGGCGATGACGGATGTTGCATCCGTGCTCATCGAAAAGGAGTCACCCGGGGCAATGAACGCGTTGGCGGATCTCACGCCATGACTCGTCCCGCCCGTCTGACCGCTTCAAGCGGATGCCTCCGGTGAGCTCTGGGCGAGGACGCGCCCGGGATCTCGGCATCAGGCCCGGCCAGTTCGATCCCGGTCCGATGAACGGGATCACGGATGTGTGCGGCGTGCGCGTCGGGCACACGACCCTGGTCCAGGGCACGGACATCCGGACCGGGGTTACCGCCATCGTCGCCGACCAGCTGGCGGATCGGGGATCGCTTTCGGCCGGGCTGTTTGTCGGCAACGGATACGGCAAGTTGATCGGGGCCACCCAACTGGTCGAACTGGGAGAGATCGAGACACCGATCCTGCTGACTGGCACTTTGTCCGCGTTTCGCTGTGCCGATGCGGTTGTCTCGTACATGCTGTCGCTGCCGGGCAACGACGGCATGACCTCCGTCAACCCGGTGGTCGGGGAGACCAATGACGGCTACCTGTCCGACATCCGCGCTCGCCCGATCACCGAGGAGCACGTCTTCGGCGCACTCCAGGGCGCGACCGAAGGCCCGGTGCCGGAAGGCTGCGTCGGTGCGGGCACAGGCACCAGCGCGCTGGGGTTCAAGGCCGGAATCGGGACATCGTCG
>DASYVY010000647.1:0-4729 GCA_035936535.1 Thermomicrobiales bacterium
GCTGAAAACGAACGCGGAGTTCCTCGGCACGCTGCCCTGGACACCGCCCGAGGCGTGGCGCTGGCGGAACTACGTCGAGGCCTGGGAGCGGGCCCAGCTGGGGCGCTACGTCGGCAACAGCCTACTCGTCAGCCTCGCCTCACGCGCTCCTAGGCAGTCTCTCGGGCGATCACCATCACGATATCACCTTGCTGGGTGGGTGCGTGGAAGCGGCGGCACAACACATACCCGTTCTGATCGGCGCGAATTTCGACACCGGATTCATCGATGCGATCGAAGTCATGGATCCGGGTCACGGGGGTTCCCGCCGTGACAAACGCGCCAAGCGGCACAAGTGGTTCGCTGATCCCGCTCACCGGCGTGGTGATCCAGCGGTCGATGTCAGTAGATACAACGAAACGCTGCCTATCAAGGCCTGGCGGGGTCAAAGATTCAATGGGGCTGTCGAGCAAGCCGTTGTGCCGCATCACGTTCAGCACGCCGTGGTGCGCCCACCGCACGCCAGCGAGATCAGTAGAGGCGCCGTACCCGAATTCGCCGCCGACGGTGATCTTGCCCATTGCCTCGGCTTGCTCCGTCAATAGGCGAGTGCCCATGCCGCGTGTATACACCATCACGAAAGGCATCCCAAAGAGCAGGGCGGTCTCGCGGCACCGCGCCAAGAGCTCTGGATCGGGGACCTGATGAAACGAGACGCAGCGCGCGATCTCAAAGCCCTTCCCGCCTGCATGGATATCGATGACGATGTCGGCCCGGGTGAGGACTTCATCGGTCATGAAGCGCGCAATCCGCTGGGTGATCGTCCCGTTTGCATCGCCCGGGAAGACGCGGTTCATGTTTCCGCCGTCCAGAGGCGATCCCCGTTCGCCAGCCTGGAACGCGGGCACGTTGAGGACCGGGATCACGATCAATCGGCCGGCGACGATCGTCGCCGGGTCGAGCTCCCGGATCAGGTTCTTCAGCCCCACGGGACCCTCGTATTCATCCCCGTGTGTGCCGCCGATCGCGACGACCGTCTTGCCAGGTCGCGGCCCGCAAGCAACATAGAGGGGGACCCGTGCCCGGCCCCACGTATTGTCGAACGTGAACGGCACGTGATAGAGCCGCCGTCCCGCGCTGTCCCAATCAATCTGCGTTGTCGGAGTGATGTCCAGAATCACCTGCGCTGTCGCCCCCAATCGTTCGCGCTCAGTCGGCACGTCGGTATGTCGGTCTCGTCTGCTCAATGTTGGTGATGCCGGGAACGTTCGTCATGTGGTGGCAGTACCCGTAGGACAGCCAGCAGCATCAGCATCCACCTCAGGTACCGACCCTGCTCCTTTTCGGATCGTCCGCTCGTCGAGCGGCGTGTCGAACCCAGCGAGCCGACGATGCATCTCCAGGACGGGATGGGGTGGCCCTTCCTCCGGCATCGACTGCTCCGGCAAGGGAAACGACTCAAGCGGGTAACGACATAGTACTCCTCCGGCACGACGAGCGGGAAGTGGGGGTGACGAACGACACGAACAGCGCCCATGGCTTGTCCCGTCCGTCCGCCTCATCCCGCAGCCAGGTGGCGCTCGTCTGCGCGATGGCACGGTCGTAACGGATGTATTCGGACTCGCCCGGTCCCGCGCTTAGCACGTGCCGCTGCGTCGACGGCGTGACCGGCATCTTGCCGCGGAGCAAGCCGCGCAAATCACCCACCCCCTCGAGCACGTGCATCGGGATCCGCTGGTCGGGGAAACCGCTCGGATCGCCCACCTGCCGATAGTGCAGCTTACCGATGGTGGTGACGTTGTGCCGTTGCGACGCCAGGCTGTGGCCCTAGCTCGCCGCCTCAGTGCCGACGTAGGGGGTGGCGTTGTCCCAGGAGTCGATGGCGCTGGCGAATCACCCCGTCGCGAAGCTCGCGCGTGAGGGCACGCAGACCGGCGCCGCGCAGGAGGCGTTCGCCACCCGCGTGCCTCGTGCCGCAAGCGCGTCCATATTCGGGTCTGCACGATCGGGTTGCCGCAGCATCCCATGATGTGGCAGCTGTGCTGGTCCGACACGATGAAAAGCATGTCCGTCCGTTCCATGCGCAACCCTTCCTTTGCCGGCGACAGTGGTCGTCGCGGCTCCTGCCTCAGCTCTCGCGTAGGCGGGGATCTAGCACATCGCGTAGCCCATCGCCGAGGAAGTTGAACCCGAGCACGACGGTCATGATGGCCAGCCCTGGGAAGATCGCCATCCACGGCGAGATCTCCATGTAGGTGCGGGCTAGGTTCAGCATGCCGCCCCATGATGGCTCAGGCGGCTGAGTGCCCAGGCCGAGAAAGCTCAACGCGGCCTCACTCAGGATGGCGCTGGAGAGATAGACGGTCGCCATGACAATGAGTGGCGCGACAATGTTCGGCAGCACGTGCTGTCGAATCAGCCGCCAGTTCGTCGCCCCGACCACGCGGCCCGCCTCGACGTACGGCTCGCTCATCACCGCCAACACCGAGCCGCGGATGACCCGCGCGAACGCTGGGGCGTAGACGATGCCGATCGCGATCATCGCGTTCGTCCGGCTCGCCCCGAGCAGGCCAGCGATGACGATGGCAAGCACCAGGCCGGGGAACGCGAACATGATGTCGACGAAGCGCATCAACCAGGCGTCGAGCCGGCCACCGAAGTAGCCAGCCACGACGCCCATGTAGGTGCCAATGGCCAGGGCGATGACCACCGCGATGATACCGACCTGGAGCGAGACTCGGGCCCCGTAGACAATGCGCGAAAACGTATCGCGCCCTAGTTCGTCCGTTCCCATCGGGTTATCCCAGCTCGGGGGGAGCAAACGATCGCTCGCCTGCGAGGAGGGACTGTAGGGCGCGATCAGCGGGGCGGCTACGGCGGCGAAAATCGTGAGGAGCACGATGATCGCTCCGACGATCCCGATCGGGTTCCGCCACTTGTGCGGAAGGACGAATCGGCGCCGAGTGGGAGGGTGCCCAATCATTGGCGCGAGGACGACGCCACGCTGACTCACCCCTGCTTTATCCGCGGATCGAGGTAGACATACATCAGGTCAACGGCCAGGTTGATCAGCACGAAGATCATTGCCAGATAGAGCACGGCCGCTTGAATAAGGGGGTAGTCACGGTTGAAGATGGCCTGCAGAAGTACGTTGCCGATCCCGTTCAGGCCAAAGATCACCTCCACGATCGCGGAGGCGCCCAGCAGCGTCCCCAGCTGGAAACCGATAACCGTCACGACCGGGATCAGCGCGTTGCGCAGTGCGTGACGGAAGATGACCGCTTTCTCCCGTAACCCCTTGGCCCGCGCGGTCTGGACGTAGTCCTGGTTCAACACTTCCAGCATAGTCGCGCGGGTCATGCGCATCTCAATCGCCATAAGTTGGATCGCGATAGCCGCCGCGGGCAGGCTCATCTGTTGCAGGTTGCCCCCCAGGTCCTCCACCGGCGAGATGTACCGAATGGGCGGCACCCAGTCGAAGACCCGCGAGGTGACCAGCAGCGCCAGCGTCGCGATCCAGAAACTCGGCAGCGAGAGTCCGACCAGACCTGCCACGCGGGCCCCGAAGTCGAGGGTGGTGTCCCGCTTGACGGCCGAAATGACGCCAAGGGGGATCGCGACCACGGTCGCCATGATGACCGCGAGGAACGCCAGTTCCAATGTGATCGGGAGGCTTCGCAGGAGTAGATCAGCGACGGGCTGACCGGACCGCAGCGATTGACCCGGGTCACCCGTGAGCAGGTTCCCGAGCCACTTGATGTACTGGATCGGGAGGGGATCGGCAAGCCCCATCGCCTCGCGCAGTTTCTGCCGGGCGGCGGTGTCGACCTGTGAATCAGTCCCAACCATGACGTCGACGACATCGCCCGGCAGTAGCCGCAGCATTAGGAAGACCAGGATGCTCATCCCGAGCAGGGTCGGGACGAGCATCAACAGTCGGCGCAAGACGTATCGGGACACGGGCGGTTACTCCTCGCCCATAGCAGGACAGGCCGCCCGTCCCCACCGAAGCCTACTCGGGGCGGACGCAGGCCTCGCGGAGACCGCGGTTGGTCCCGGTGTAAGACACGTACATGTCCTGGACCCGATCGCGAACGACCTGGAACTTCTTGTCCTGCACGGTGTAGAGGTTGGCAACTTCCTCAATGATGATCTCCTGAATCCGGCGGTAGAGCTCTTTGCGCTTTTCCTGGTCTAAGGTAACCAGCGCTTCATCATAGAGTCTGTTGAGCTCCTCGTTCCCCCAGCCGTCCCCGAACCACACCTCGTGCAGGCCATTGCCCTCGGCGAAGTCGTTGACGAAGCCGCTGGGATCCCCCCGCATGCCACGGGCAGTCGACGCCCACTCGAAGGAGCCATTCCCGATGTTCTCGGCGAAGGTCCCGAGCTCAAGTGGCTCTACGCTCACGTTGATGTTGAGCGGCTGGAGCTGCTCGCGCACGATCTCGGCGATCTGCGTGTAATCGCGCGGGGCCGCGATCGCCTGCAACGTTACGTCGAAACCGTCGGCGTATCCGGCGTCCGCCATCAGCTGCTTCGCTTTGTCCAAATTGGTCGCGTAATAGGTGTTCCGCAGTTCGTCCTGTGAGATGGGCCAGTCGCCGTAGCCCGGTGGGATCGGGCCGGTTAGTTCAGCATCGCCGGCGTAGACCTTGTCAATGATGGCTTGGCGATCAACCGCGAGGTTGATTGCCTGACGCACCCGAAGGTCCTGCCACGGCTTGTTCTCGCCCGTCATGTTGAACTGGAT
>DASYVY010000648.1:0-5509 GCA_035936535.1 Thermomicrobiales bacterium
CTGCGGCTGCCCAGGCGGACAGGAGCTGGGAACGTCCTCTGGGAACAGTGCGAGTAGGCTGTCGCAGGTGTTTTGTAATGGTGGTGCCTCCAGACATGGGCAGGGAACCGGCCGTGGGACCGGCTTCCCAGGTTGGTGCGCAGCACCAGAGCGGCCACGGTGCAATGCGGCCCTGCGCGGGAGAATTCCTCGATACGCTCGGAATGACAATTCTGGTGAAACAAACTCCTACGGCAGGAAGTGCAGCCACTCGGGGGTGCCGAAGCGCTGCTCGGCCTGGAGCTTGGCGTTGGCCATCTCATCATCACGGATCTCGTCATCCTGCAGACCAAAACGGGCGCGGAAATGCCCGATCAGATGGTGAATGATGACGTCGCGGTCGAGATCCGTCTGCTGCCGCAACGGCCCGACGCGCTTTTCGGCCGATGTCACGCCCTTGTCGCTCAGCTTTTCCTGGCCGATCCTAAGAACGCGCAGCATGCGGGGGATATTCATCTGGTAGGCCATCGTCGTGTGGTGGAGCACACCCCCGCCTCGCCGTGCCTGGGCCGCGCCACCGATCTTGCCACCGCTCGACGTGATGTCGTTGAGCGGCACGTACCAGGCATCGACCCCGAGCTCGCGCAGTGCATCGATCACCCATGCATCGAAGAACGCGTACGACTGGGGAAAGGTCATGCCCGAGACCATCTCTTCCGGGGCATAGATGGAATAGGTGATGGCGCCTTCGGGCTCGATGAACATCGCGCCGCCGCCGCTGATCCGCCGGACCAGCTGCACTTCTTCCTCACGCGCGATATCCTCATTGACCTCGTTACGGACGGACTGGAACCGGCCGAGCACCACGCAGGAGGCCTTCCAGCCCCAGAAGCGAAGTGTCGGCTCGCGGTTCCCCCGACCGACGGCAAGGGTCAGCGTCTCGTCGAGCGCGGTCTGGATGACGGGATCGAGCGGCGTTGCCGGCAGCAACCGCCAGTCGTACCTGGACCAGCGCGCTTCCTGCTCGGCGTCCGATTGCCCGGTCAGTGCTTCCATCGAGCGTGGCTCGTTCCGGGCCGGTGGCTGCGTGCTCATGACCCGTCCTCCTGCTCCCGCCCTGCAAGGGCGCGGCGCACGGCGATCGCGATACCCTCCGGGGAGGTGCCGAGAAGCTCGGTGCCCGGTGCGATCGCGCCTGCTACCCGTTCCGCGAGGGCACCCTCGTCCAGCGACGCATCAGCCCCTTCCAGGGATGCCGTGATCGCCTCCAGGGCATCGTCCGGATAGAGAAAGAAGTCTCCGGAGACGGTGACATCCCGCAACCTGCCGTCGGCCTGCCGAAGATCCACCATCACCAGCTTGCCACCGGGCGTTTTGTATTCGCCGTGCATGCAGTCTCCTCCGCGCCTTGAGTCATGTGCCAGGATCAGGATCGGAATCGGAACAGGGGCATTGCCGAGCGCACGGCCCGCGCGGCCGTCTCCCCGCTCAGCACGGCCCCGTTGGAGCTTGCGTCGGACGTGGCGTCCGATGCGAGAAAGAGACCGGGGACGCCCGTCGTCGCATCAGGCAAACGCCGGTGCAGGCCCGGTTCCTGGTGGTACAGCGAAAACGGAACGCGCACGATGCGGTGAACATTCCACGCGCCAAGCTGGCCGAGCATCCGTTCGGTATCGGCCCGGGCCCGTTCGGCGATCGTGGTATCCGGCGCCTCCAGCTCCGCTTCCTCCAGCATGACGGCCGCGATCAGGTGCCTGCCCGCCGGTGCGTACGAAGGCTGAACGGAGGAGAGGGGCGCAATGTGATTGACCGCGCTCCTCCCGGTGCCGTCGAGCATGAGCTTCTTGCCAATGCCCGGATCGGTCCCGCCCGTGAGATAGACCGTCACGCATCCGACAGGAGCGGTGGGAATCGCCCCGATCCCGGTCAATTGATGTGCGGTGGGAGGGTCCGCGGCAACGACGACGGCCGAACCATCCATCGTCTCGCCATTCGCCAGCCGAACGCCGGTGACGCGACCGCCTTCGTGGATCAGCTCCGTCACGCACGCATTCAGCCGGAAGGCATCCCGGGGCAGGTCTGCCGCGATCGCGGCCGGAACCGCGCCGACTCCGCCCTCCGGCAGCACGGCGGAGCCTCGGAGGAACATCTGGAGCGTGAACTCCAGCACCCCGGCGCTGGCGGAGAGGGATCGATCGAGAAGGATCCCTCCCCAGAACGGCTGGGCGAACCGCCTGATAAAGCCGGTCGAAAAGCCCCGATCCCGGAGCATGGCCATGCCGGACCGATCAATCCCCTGCTCGTTGGCGGCATCGGCCGAGGAGTCCCAGTCCGCTCTCGAGGTCTCCAGTGCCCACCGTGCGAGACGGAGCTTGTCGGCCATCCCGAAGACCGGCGCGGTCAGGTCCCGGATCAGCGAGGCGGGATGACGCAGCGGGTCTGCCAGCGGGATCCGGCGCGACCCCGTCCAGATCACCGCTCCGGCATCGAACGCGGCCGAGCCGAGACGGTCAAGATCGACCTGGCGCGCCACCGCTGGATATGCGGAGAGCATGATCTGGAACCCGCGATCGATGATGAAGCCCGATTCGTCCCGCCAGGACCGCACGCGCCCGCCGACGGTATCCTCGACCTCGATCACTCGCACGGGCACACCGGCGCGGTGCAGCTCCCGGGCACATGTCAACCCGGCAAGGCCCGCACCGACGATGATGACCGGCGGTCCACTCTCAGGCATGCGTGATCCTTATGCGTCCGCGGGAGGTCGCTGTCCGCGAGCGGAGGCGTAGCCGTAATGCCTCGCTCGCAACGGTTCGGCCCAACCGGCGCGAGCTCGCCTTAAAAATGAAACCGTTGGCACCAGTTCCACGTTGTCTCCTGTGATGGGGTCCTGATGCGAGGGTTATGCATGTCCGCCTTTGATGACAATTTCAAGGTGGTGGCGATCCAGTCATCGGTGCCATCTTGTCACATACGAACATCCGTGCTACTCTCGGAATGTCAGCACCGCTCTCACGCTTCCCCACACTGGCGTGGCATCGGACAACGTTGACCATCACCCCCTTCCCCTCCCTTGGAGCCGCTGGTCCAGAACCGGCGGCTCTCCTCGTTAAGGCGGGAGGTCGCCGGTCACGGGGTGCCGGCTCCGGGGGCCACGGCGGGAATCCGGTCGGCTAACGTCTCGTCCCATGTCAGGTGATCCTCGATCTCCTCCGACAGAACGGTCTCGCCGAGGACCGCATGATTGACAGGGCGCTCCCAATCCCGGAGCGTCAGGTTGACCAGCAACGAGACAACCTCGCTGCGATAATGATTGAACGCCGACAGCAGGGCTTCGGGGGAATCGGTGACATCGACATCCGCATGCAGGGCAGCCATCTCCGGCTCGTCCTCGATTGCCCGCAAGGTCGCGTTCTCCTTGCGCATCACGGACTGCGCCCGCCGCAAGGTTGCCGCCTCCCGCGCCCGCATCTCCCGTAGCACCGCCACGGTTTCTTCCGGCACATCATCGGGGACGGGCTCCCCAAGGCGCTCGCGCATCCGCGAAGGCGTTTCGAGAAGTCCGTCGATCAGGTCGCGATAACTGTCCAGCATGATGGCCGTTCCCTTCCCCGCGGTAATCCTGCGATGTCCTGGTGTCAGGATGTCGGCTGAACGTCCCAGACGACACCGAAGGGATCGCGAAAGGCAAACGCCGACGCCGTCGAGGTCAGCATCGTGAAGCCTCGCATCAGGACGATGGCCTTGATCCGCGCGCCGGTTGCCGCATCGACAGCGACGCCGATCTCGTTCGAGATCCGGGAATAGTCCAGGCGAGCCGCCCGGCCCGCGCGCTGCAGGGCAATGTTGAGCGGCCCGTTGTGCAGGAAGACGAGATCCGCCTCGGTGTTGTCACCCTCCGCCGCCCCGTGGTGATACCCCGCCTCAAGCGCTTCCCAGCCATCTCCGGACCGTCGCAATCGCTGCTGGACCCGCAAACCAAAGACCTCGCGGTAAAAACGCTCGGCGGGCTCCAGGCGCAGCACCGGGATCACGGCGTAGATAATGCCCCCACTGGTCAGCTCCTCGTCGGTCTCGATCAGTTCCATGGCCCGGATCGTGGTGGCGGGAGCGGTGGCGGTGGCTGTCGCCAGGGATCGATTGGCCCCCGGCAGGAGCGGGTCCTTTCCCCGTTCGAGCAGCGATTCGGTGACGTCATTCCGCTCGTGCTCGCCGATCCTGGGCACGCTCCGCTCCACCCACGGCTGATCGCGGCGGACTGCGGCGACCAGCGCCGCCTGATCGACGTCATGGAGGGCGATTCGTCCGCCGTTGAGCAGCACGATCCGGATCGAGCTGCGATTCTCGGGGCGCTGCACACCGATATCCTGAGCCCAGTTGTAGAGAATGCCGATCACCCCCAGCGAATGGGCGGCGATCGTGAGATCCATGTAGGGATCGTCAAAGCCAAGACCATGCGAATTGCGCTCGACGAGCACTTGCGCATCACCTGCCATCGCGACGGCGACGCTGGCGTCAGCCGCCAGGGACTCCGGCACTTCGAGCAGAAACCGATAGGCCATCCCGTTGTCTCCTGTTGTCGACCGCGCTTGTCCCGGCGATCCGCGCTCGACGGATTGTACCAAGCCCACGAGCGGGGCACGCCTAGCGGGGTGAATCGCGGCACGAACGCGAAGATCGCGATGCCACTTGGGGCATCGCGATCTTCGGGGCGTTGGGGGATCCGGCTATCCGCGTTCAACTCCCCGGCTGCAGGTTGATGCCTGCTCGGTGCGGCTGCTCATAGGCCATCCCGCAGGGATGGAGCGGACGCGGCCCATCGGTGCGGCTGCTCACCGGCAATGGCGCAGCTGCTCGAACCGGTGTGTCAGAACTCCGGCGCGGGAACGGTGACAGGCTCCTCGCCCTCCATTGCGTCATCGTCCAGGCCAGGGAGGCCCGGCAGGACCGGAAGCGGCCGCATTCCGGAATGGCCGGGGTGTCCAGCGCGTCCAGGCCCACCGCGGGCCATCACACCATTGCCAGGGCCGAGGTCGTCCGCCATGAGCAGGTCCGCGATGCGGGCAAGCGCCGATGCCGCCAGGGCGGTCCGGCTTGCCTGCGCGAACGCACCGGTACCGTAGAGATCGTAGGCGGAAGTGTAGAGATCCTGGGCATTGGCGATGAAGAAGTCCACGTTCGTGCCCGTCGCGGATGCGGATGCGGCAGTGGTGCTGGCGGCGGCGATATGCTCCTGGGCACGGGCCAGCTCCCGGCTGGAGCGGATCTCCTGCGACGGCAAGCCAGGGTAGCTGAGCCTCGCTTCGAGCAGCACGCGCCGTTGTGCCCGCGACCACCGCCTGCCGCACCGCTTCCGATACTGTCCCCGCATCGAGCGCCTGCCGGGCGAGATCACGATGCGCACGCGCCTGGGCCAGGATCGCGTCGACACCGGAGAGGTCGCCGCCGGACGTGACGGAATTACGGTCCGTCTGGACGGAGAGGATGATGTCATCGGCACGCGCCAGCATCTCCTCCGCCAGCACCTGGT
>DASYVY010000649.1:0-3464 GCA_035936535.1 Thermomicrobiales bacterium
CCCATCTGCAGCATGTTGACGAAGAGCGCCAGCCCAAGCAATCCGTAGACAACGGATGGTACGCCTGCCAGGTTCGAGATATTCGTCTGGAGCACGCGCTTCAGTCGACCGGGGGGCACATACTCCTCGAGCAACACGGCCGTCGACACACCCACGACCATTGAGAACAGGCTGGCCCCGATCACAAGGTAAAACGATCCGACGATAGCGGAGTTCATCCCAGCCCGATCGGCGGCTATCGTCGATGGCATATTCGTGATCAGGCCCCAGCTAAGCCAGTCACGCCCCCGCCAGACCAGAACAGTCAGGAGCATGACGAGCAGTGCCACGGTGCCCATCGTGCCGAGCAGGAAGCCGCTCTGGGCGATCGTGCCCCAAGCCTTGCGACGCGCGATATTGGGTTGCCAGGAGTGTGCGTGAGGGCGTGCCGGGACCGCGCGTACATCAACGCCCGTTCTCATTGGTAGTCCTCCCTGAATCGATTGGAGATCCAGTGGCTCACGATGTTCATGCCGAGCGTGATGATAAAGAGCAGCAAACCGACCGCGAAAAGGGACTGGAACTGAACGGTGCCGTTCACCACATCCCCATCAAAGACCTGCGCAATGTAGCCGGTCATCGTCTGCATCCCTTCCGTGGGATTCCAGCTCCGTGACGGCCGGCTTCCGGCAGCGAGCGCGACGATCATCGTTTCCCCGATGGCGCGAGACAGCGCGAGGATGAACGACGCGATGATGCCCGATACCGCTGCCGGCACGATCACCCGGGTAGCCGTTTCCAGCTTGGTGCCACCTAGCGCATAGGCGGCTTCCCGCATGGAGCTCGGCACGGCCTGCATCGCATCCTCCGACAAGCTGGCGACCAAGGGCAACGTCATGATCCCCACGGCTACCCCGGCAGACAGGGCATTCAGCGTATCCATCCCGGTGAACAATGGCCGGAGCAGCTCCGGCGTAATAAAGGTCAGCGCGAAGTATCCATAGACGATGGTCGGAATACCCGAGAGAAGCTCGAGTGCCGGCTTTACGATCGACCTCGTCCGGAACGACGCATATTCACTGAGATAGATTGCACAGAGGAGACCAAGCGGAAGGGAGATGCAGGCGGAGATGGCGGTGATCACAAGTGTTCCCCTTACCTCGGGGAGTACACCAAAGGATCGCTGGGCCTCGTTGAACAGGGGCGTCCAAGTCGTGCCGAACAGAAAGTCGGATACCGGAATATGGCGGAAGAACTGAAAGGCCTCATAGAGAAGAATCATCATGATCCCCACGGTGGTGACCAGGGTGATCGAGCCGCAGAGATACAGGAACACTTTGACGAGTACTTCAGTCAGTCGTGCCTTGTGTCGTCCGGAGGGCCGAAACATGTCTTCCGATGGTGGCTGAATTATGTCATACGGAGCGTTCGCCATGCGATTCCTCTTGTCCCGTATCGATTGCGCGCCCCCACAGCCGGACAGCGTGTCCGTTGACTCCGGGAGGGCCATTCCCGCGAACGCATCATGACCTAGGCACTATCTGCCCAAGTCATGATGCGCGATTCGTTGTGCGTTATGCCTCTGGCGTCGCCGCTTCCGGTGTCGCCGACGACTCGCTGTCCGGTGTGCCGGTCCCGTCAATGGCGGCTTCCAGCTTCACCTGCTGGTTGACCTGCCGCTCGGTTGGAATCTCGATGTACCCGACCAACCCTGCTGTTTCGTTCGCGTTCGCAAGGTAGTAGCGAAGGAACTCCTGGACCTCTGGCCGCTCGAGGCTCTCAGCGTTGACATAGATGTAGAGCGGGCGCGACAGCGGTGTGTAGCTGCCATCGAGCACCGTTTCCGGAGAAGGCTCGACACAGCCTTCGCCACCATCGATCGCTATCGCCCGCACCGCGTCCGGATTCTCCTGCACATAGGAGTATCCCAGATAACCCAGTGCGTACGGGTTTCCGGAGACCCCCTGCACGATCACGTTGTCGTCTTCTGTTGCCTGGTAATCGGTGCGACTCGAGCCAGCCTCGCCGTTGATCTCCTCGGTGAAGAAATCGAACGTCCCGGAATCAGTGCCAGGGCCGTACAGCTCGATCGGCTCCTCGGGCCAATCCGGGTTGATATCGCTCCACATGGTCACGGTAGAGTCGGGTGCCCAGATCTGGTTGAGCTGGTCGACAGTCAGGCAATCCACGAAGTCATTCTCGGGGTTGACGATGACGGAGAGCCCGTCGAGGGCAACGAGGAATTCGTAGTACTCGACGCCGTTTTCCTCGGCGAGCGCAATCTCTTCTTCGTCGATCGGGCGAGATGCGTTCGAGATATCCGTTTCCCCGGCGGTGAATCGCTCGAATCCACCACCCGTTCCGGAGACTCCGTTTGTGACCTCGATCCCCGGCGCCACCTCATTGAACTGCTCGAGCACCGCATTCGTCAGCGGTCCGACTGTCGATGAGCCGTCGGCCTGGATACTTCCGCTGATGTCCCCGAGCTCCTCACCTGGCTCGTAAGGAATCGGCGTCGCGTCCTGCGCGGCTGCCGTCTGAGCCAGGAGCACGCTTCCCAGCGCCAAGGCTACGATCCCGCGTCGAGTTGTCTTTCCCGATCCAAGAACCATCCGACATGCCTCCCTGTTTCCGCGTGAGCCGCTTACGATGAACGACCCTCGTTCACCGCTCTTGTCGACTGGCAGACTCTGACGCCCGGCCCGTACCGACACTCCGTTACCGCAAGGATTCGCCGATTATGACGCGGATGATGCTCCGGCTTGGGCGCTCTGCGCATCGCTGGCCAGCACGAACCTGTAGCCAGCCCCGTAGACGGTGCGGATACCGGCATCCTCGAGTCCAGCCAGACTCAGCTTGCCCCGCAGCCAGGAGATATGAACATCCACCGTGCGCTCATCGACGAAGACATCGCTTCCCCAGATCATGTCCAGCAATTCCTGCCGGTCGAACACACGTCCGGGTTCCAGCGCCATCGTGACCAGCAGACCGAATTCCTTCGGTCGAAGTTGGAGCTCGGTATCTCCGACGACCGCGCGCCGACGCTCCGGCTCGATCCGAAGATCTCCCCTGAACAGCACGCCCGGCGGCTTGGCCGACGCGACGGCTCGGCGGCGCACCGCGGCGCGGACCCTCGCGAGAAGTTCCCTGAGCGCAAACGGCTTTACGACATAGTCGTCAGCACCCAGTTCCAGCCCGTCGATCTTGTCCTGTTCCTCTCCCCGTGCTGAAAGCATCAAGACAGGAACGTCGAGATCGCGACGGACAGACCGCAACACGTGGTAACCGTTGAGCCCTGGCAACATGACGTCGAGGATGATGAGATCGAGGCTGTCGCCATGCTCGGCCACGACATCCAGCGCCGTAACGCCATTGTCGGCCGTGTGGACGGTGTAACCCTCTCGACTCAAGTTGAACGCGAGCGTGCTACGCAGCGTCGGATCGTCTTCGACAAGTAGGACCTGCGCACCCTTTTCGCGTTCGAC
>DASYVY010000650.1:0-3922 GCA_035936535.1 Thermomicrobiales bacterium
TGCTCCTTGAAGACCGGAGTGGAAGCGAAGCCTCGCAGCGCCATGTCGCACCACAGTCCGGCGCAGGAGGAGGTTAATCGTTCGCGACGTCCGCCCTGAGCAGTGCGGCAAGGGCAATCGAGAGCTCATCGCCGGAGGCCGTGAGGGCGTCCGCAAGATCTCCCGAGAGCGAGGAATCGAAGGCCTCAAGTGCCTGGAGCTCGTGCTGTCCCAGAACCGATTCCAGTGCCGTCCTGAGCGCTTCCGGAGATGTCACATCTTCATCGAGTGCAATCCACGCGGTCGTCACCGGCCATCCTGCGACGAAAAGCGTCCAGTCGTCGGCCTGCACTTCGACAGCCTCCTGGTCTTTATCGTCCTCACTCGGGACAATGTCGACGGACTCGTCCTCGACAAGCGCCGCGAATGCCTCATGTAGCGCGGAAACAAGTGGGTGATCGGCCCCGTCAAGACTCGGCATTGGCGTCTCCCCCGGTCGATGTCCATCCACTAAGCGATGACTCCAGGAGGGAAAGGGCACTCTCGGTCGACCGCTCACCTCGTGCGCCCGCGCCCGGGTTGAGACTGGTCACTGTCAGCACGGCTGTTTTGCCCGTGGAAATGACGTACTTGATCATGCGCGACGCCTGCCTGATGGTCAGGCCGTGGGGTGACGGAGTCGACGCACTGGGCACCAGCGCAGGATCCAGGAGATCCAGGTCGATGTGCAGGGCGATGTGCTCGACGCTATTCGCAAGGCGGTCAACCGCGTTCTCAAAGGCCGAATCCCTGGCTAAATCGTCCGCGCTCACCACCCGGACATTTGTGGAGCGAAGCAGGACCTCTTCCTTCTCGTCCATTTCCCGGACACCGGCAATCAGGATACGATCGGTTGGAAGAGGAGCCTTGAGTTGGGCCGCCTGGCGCCAGAGTGGTCCGGCCAGACCGGCAATGATCGCCACGGGCATCCCGGCCAGGATGCCGCTGTACGATGTCTCCGGAGTGTTGAAGTCGGAATGGGCGTCAAGCCAGACGAGCCCGATGGTGGCTCCCGCTCCGTATGCGCGCTGAAGCCCGGCAACGACGCCGATCGCCGCCGTATCGTCGCCCGCAAGGACGAGAACGGGGTCCTTCGAGCCGATGGCGTGGCAGACGTACTCCGCGGTATGTCCGCCGAGGCGGCCAATGTTGACCGCCAGGGGCCCGGTGACGCGCTCCTCGTCAGGAAGATGGCTCTCGACTGGCTCGGCAGTCTCAATGCCAATGGCTTTCAGCCGCCGCCGGAGACCTGCCTTGAGCAGCGCTTCCGGCCCGAGGCCAAGGCCATCGTTCGGCTCGTCGTAACGATATGGAACCGCGACGATCTGGATTGTCATATCGTTTCTTCCTTATCAATCACCGAGACGATGACACCCAGCCGTTGCTGCTGGTTCCCGGCTGGTTACGGTCCGGCGTGCCATGCCGGAAAGAGGATGGTGCCTTGCTTGCAATGATAGTGAGATCGCCGGGCCAACGCCAGAACCGGCGGAATGCTCGGGTACAATGTCCATTCGGATGCGGGCCAGTGGGGCGTCTCCGGTCTCTATCAGGAGCGCGACGTGTCGTCACAGCAATCTCGCCATTACGCAGACGAGTCGTACTCCCACGGACACAACTCCTCTGAGGCGGACCCCTTCTCGGCGGACAATTATTACAACCTCCTCAATGTCCCGTACGACGCAACCCGGGCCCAGATCACCCGAGCCTACCGACAGGCGATGTTCCGGGCCCATCCCGACCGGGCCCTGCCAGAGCGGCGCGCGGCCGCGGAAGACATTGCCAAGTTGCTGAACATCGCCTACAGCACGCTCACGGACCCCCGCAAGCGGGAGATCTACGACCGCAGTATCAGGGTGGAGGCGTTACAGGGCGAGATCATGAATCGCTATGTCGGCGGGTTTGGCGGGTATGGTCTCGGTGGCTCGAAGATGCCGACGGCGGAGGCGCCCCGGCGGACCATGACGGAGGCAGAGCGACGCGACCGGGCACGCTCCGACCGGAGCGCGATGATCAGCGTCTTCTCCGCTTTTGTCGTTATCGCGCTATGGGGAATCGGTTTACTGCTGCTTTTTGCACTGGGATCACTGATCGCGACGGCGCTCTTTTGACCGGCCGACTCGTGGGCGGGGAGCGTCGCCACGTCGTGTCCGTGTCGCTGGGCGCCGGGGCGGGCTGTTCGGGTCGCGAGGACCGTACTGCCAGCGACGGCTGGTATCCACATCCGGCACGAGTATGGACGTGAGCGTCTCCAGCGAGTTGAGCAGCGTTTTCATGCCGCTACGCAGTACCGGCATTGCCGGGTGCCCGATCATCCGGTCGTCGAGATAGGCAAGCTTCAGAAGCCCGGCGACGCGTGCAACGAGGTCCAGCGAGGCGACCACCGGCACGAGCCGGCGCTGTTCGGGCAGGAGGGGCCGGATATCGGAATACGATTCCACGATCGCTTCCGTCATCGCCGCCGACCACCCCTGCATATGCACGGCAAGCGCGGCAAGATCCAGCACGGGGGATCCGGCGGCGGCACTCGACCAACCGACAATGCCAGTTATCTTCCGGTCGCTCTCCCGTCCCTCGACCAGCACGTTGACTGGCCAGAGGTCGTTGTGGATGACAACCGAGCGCTCAACCATGAGCGCTTCCTCATTGCGGAGGAGATCGGAAGAGGTTGGGATAATTCGGTTTCCGCAACGCAGCCAGCGCCGAATGTCACGCTGGTCGGCTGCCTTGTCACCAAGGATGCGCCGCTGCTCGAACCAGACATCGCGGACGGAGGTGAGCATCGATGCCAGTGTCGCAACCGGCGCCTCCTTGCGCGCGGCAATCTCTCCGGATGCGTCATGGGCGCGGGCAAGAATCCGTGTGGCTTCCGCGACGAGGCCGTGCGCGCCGGCCGATTCATGCAAGGGCACGTTGATCGACTGTCCCTCCGGCGTCCGGAACCCGCCGTATCGCCCGAGTGGACGTCCGGGAATATACGGTGACCGGGAATACCGGTGTCCCTGCACCAGGACCGATTGCTGATCCGCCACATCCGGCACCGGATCGATCGTCGGAATCTGGTCGCCGACCGCAGCGTGCGCGGCGTCGAGAACGCCGGAGATAAAGCCGATTCGATCGGCGGTCATCTCCGCCGGCCACTGTCGCAGCACGACATCCCCGGAGGGACCGGTCATGTGTACCAGAGGATGCTCAGGTGGGAAGGTGCGGGCGTTGCGGCTGCCCGGCGAGAGGGCATTGATGGCCTCCAGCCAGGCGTCGAGATCAGTGGTATCGGTGTGATGGTCGGACATGTGGTCAGTCATAGGGTCAGTATAGAGGGTGGACCGGGAACGAGTGTTCCGATGCCAGGGTGCTTGGGTCGACATGGAGTCGACCTGTACGGAGCGTGTTCGAATCCTCCGGGCGGTGCCACACCCGCTCCTTTGGTGACAGTCTCGCAAGACGCCGGCCTATGCCTTGTATGCCGGTCCGTGAACACGCTTCCCTGGGAGGGCTCCGGTGTGAGTGCCGTCGTGGAGCACCGCCGTGCCATTCACGAAGACGTCGCGGATGCCGGTGGAAAGTTTGTGCGGGTCCGTGTAGGTCGCGTTGTCGGTGACCGTTTCCGGGTCAAAGACAATGACATCGGCATACATCCCATCCCGCAAGAGACCCCGGTCGCGAATCCCAAGCCGGTCAGCTACTGCGGAGCTGGCCTTCCGCACAGCGTCTTCGAGCGTCATCCATCCCAGCTCGCGAACATAGCGACCAAGGATGCGGGTGTAGGTGCCGTACGCGCGTGGATGAACCAGTCCCCTGGACGCAACTTGCTCGGGATCGATTCCGCCAGCATCGGTGCCGAACTTGATCCACGGCTGCTCGAACTGCAGCTTCATGTTCTCCTCACTCATCGCGAGGTACATGG
>DASYVY010000651.1:0-3081 GCA_035936535.1 Thermomicrobiales bacterium
TCCGACCTGGGTTTGGTCTGGCGCACCGGAGCCCTGATGATCGTCCTCGCGATCATCGGCATGCTCGGCGGCACGCTCTGCACGCTGTTCGCGATCCTCGCCGCGCAGGGGTTCGGCGCCGATTTGCGCGGCACCCTGTTCGCCCGCACGCAGCGCCTCTCGTTCGGCAATCTCGACCGGCTGGAGACCGGCGGCCTGATCACCCGCCTCACCAACGATGTCACCCAGCTCACCGATGTCGTCGCGATGATGCTCCGGATCATGGTCCGCGCCCCGCTCCTGCTGGTTGGCAGCCTGTTCCTGGCGACCCTGACCAGCCCGCGGCTCGCGCTCCTGTTCGTGGTGCTCATCCCGATCGTGGGCCTCATCATCCTCTATGCGTTCCGCCGGATGTTCCCGCTGTTCGGGGTGGTCCAGAAACGGCTCGACACCTTGAACGGCGTCGTTCAGGAGAATCTCGCCGGGGTGCGGGTGATCCGGGTCTTTGCCCGGGCCCGCCACGAGCTCGAGCGGTTCTTCGATGCCAACGCCTCGCTCAAGGACGCCAATCTCGCGGCGATCCGGACGACGGTGGTCGTCATGCCGGCGATGATGCTGACGCTCAACTTCGGGGTCGTGGCCGCGCTCTGGTTTGGCGGCGTCCAGATCGATCGCGGCAGCCTCCAGGTCGGCGAGCTGATCGCCTTCATCAACTACCTGATCCAGACCCTGTTCGCGCTGATGATGACCAGCATGCTCGTCGTCCGCTTCTCGCGGGCGGAGGCATCGGCCGAACGCGTCGCCGAGGTCCTCGCCAGCGAGCCGGAGATCGTTTCACCCCCGGACCCGGTGCGCGAGCTTGCCGGGCAGGGCGAGGTCGTCTTCGACCGGGTCAGCTTCCGCTACGATGCCGACTCCGAGCCGGTGCTCCGTGACATCTCGTTCACCGCCCGGCCGGGGCAGGTGGTCGCCATCCTCGGCGCCACCGGATCCGGGAAGTCCACGCTCGTCAGCCTGATCCCGCGCTTCTACGATGTCACCGAGGGACGGGTCCTGATCGACGGCGTCGATGTCCGCGAGATCGACGAAGCGACCCTGCGCGAGACGATCGCGATCGCGCTCCAGGAATCCATCCTGTTCACCGGCACGATCCGCGACAACATCCGCTTTGGCCGACCGGAAGCGGGCGACGCCGAGGTCCGCGAAGCGGCGGCGATGGCGCAGGCCAGCGAGTTCATCGATGCGCTGCCGGAAGGGTACGACGCGATCGTCGGCCAGCGCGGCGTCAACCTCTCCGGTGGCCAGAAACAGCGGATCGCGATCGCCCGCGCCCTGATGCTCAAGGCGCCGATCCTGATCCTGGACGACAGCACCAGCGCCGTCGACGTGGCGACCGAACGGCGGATCCAGGATGCCCTCTCGCATGTGCGGCAGACCTGTTTCATCGTCGCCCAGCGAATCAGCGCGGTGGTCGCCGCGGATGTGATCCTCGTGCTCGACGACGGGCAGATCGTCGCCCAGGGCACTCATGAGGACCTGATGTCGACGAGCGATGTCTACCGCGATATCTACGAATCGCAGATGGAGACCGGGGCGGTGGTGTATGGCGCAGCGTAATCCAACCTCATCCACCCCCCGATCCGAAACGCCTCCGCCGCCACCCCCACGCCACGGTGGCCCGGGCGCGCACCTGATGGGCGAGAAACAACGCGCCAAGAACAGCCGGCAGACCCTCCAACGCCTCTGGACCTATCTCCAGGTGTACCGGCTCCGCCTGGTCTTTGCGGCCTTCCTCGTGATCTGCACGACCGCGCTCAGCCTTGCCGGCCCCTACCTGCTGGGGCGGGCGATCGACGACTACATCATCCCGGGCGATCTCCCCGGGCTGGCCAGGATCGTCGCCTTGATGGCCGGAATCTATGTCCTGCTGTCGGCGCTGATCTGGCTTCAGGGATATGTCATGGCGGGCGTCGCCCTGGGCACCGTCCAGGATCTGCGCAACGACCTCTTCACCAAGGTCCAGGCGCTGCCGCTGCGGTTCTTCGACGGGCGTCCGCACGGCGAGACGATGAGTCGCCTCACCAACGACGTCGAGAACGTCAACCAGGTCCTGTCGGAGAGCGGCGTCCAGATCGTCTCCGGTGTCCTCACCGGCACCGGCGTGATCGTGCTCATGCTCCTCCTCCAGCCGGGGCTGGCGGTCGTTGCCATCGTCTCGATGATCGGCCTGACCTACGCGGTCAATCGCTATATCGCGCAGCGCACGCGGGAAGGGTTCCGGGGCCAGCAAAAGCACCTGGGCGAGTTGAACGGCATCATCGAGGAGACGATCGCCGGGCAGCGGGTGGTCAAGGCCTACCACCGGGAACCGGTTGTCCTCGCCGAGTTTGCCGAGCGCAATGCCGAGCTGCGCGCTGCATCCACCCGGGCCCAGACCTACGCCGGATTCATCGGCCCGATCATGAACTTCATTGGCAACCTGAGCCTGGGTCTCGTCGTCGCGGTCGGTGGTTGGATGGTCGTCGATGGCCGGGCCACCGTCGGCACGATCGCCGCGTTCATCAACTACTCCCGCCAGCTCGGGCAGCCGATCAACCAGATCGCGAACCTCTACAACCAGATCCAGTCGGCGATTGCCGGTGCCGAGCGCGTGTTCGAGGTCCTGGACGAAAGGCCGGAAGTCGACGCGCCGGACGCGAAGTCGGTCATCGACCTGCGTGGCGATGTCGTCTTCGACGATGTCAGCTTTTCCTACGACGGTGTCGTGCCTGTTCTCAAGCATGTCGACCTGCACGCCGCCCCCGGCCAGCTCGTGGCACTCGTCGGCCCGACCGGCGCCGGCAAGACGACGATCATCAATATCCTCACCCGCTTCTACGAGATCGACGCGGGCACCGTCACGATCGATGGCCACGACCTGCGCTCGCTGCGCAAGGCGGATCTCCGCCGCCAGCTCGGGGTCGTGCTGCAGGATACGTTCCTGTTCGCGGGGACGGTCCGGGACAACATCCGCTACGGGCGCCTCGACGCCACGGACGAGGAGATCGTTGCGGCGGCCAGGCTGGCCAACGCCGACCAGTTCATCCGGCGGCTCCCCGACGG
>DASYVY010000652.1:0-6505 GCA_035936535.1 Thermomicrobiales bacterium
GTTTGTATCTCCAGCGGCTGGCCGCCCTGGCCACACGGCACAAGTACTTGCCCCGTGAAGCCATGGTGGAGGTTGCGCGGGAGTTGCTGTCCCGGCCGCCGATGGTCATAGCCGACATGCTTGCCATCAGTGTCGAGCGAGCGGCGGTCCTGCCAGCGGGATGCGCGATCTCCCTGGGTGCGATCGATGCGGTCGCGCCCAGGGAGATCGCGGCGGTTCCCAGCGGGATCCGTGAGGGGGTCCTCCGCGACTGGCTGGACCTGCAGGGTTTCCGGGCGCCAAAGCCCCGCGGTGATCTGCTGGCCGGGCAAGTGGACTGAGAGGACCTGGCTCGTGTCGTGCCCGACTCGACGCAAGACACCCCGACCGCTGTGAAGGGCCGGGGCGTCGACAACCGCTGGAAGGCGGCTAGCTGGTCGCTTTCTTGATCGTGTCGGACACCTTGTCTTTTACATCCGCCAGGCTCTGCTTAAGATCGCCCGAGGCTTGATCGCTCTTGCCTTCGGTTTCCTGCTGCTTGTCATCACGCAGATCACCAAGGGTTTCCTTGGCCTTGCCACGGTGCTCCTCGAACGTCCCTTCGATACGATTCTTGTCACTGCTATCCATTATCGACTCCTCGTGGCTGTGCCACCTTTTCGCGGACGGATGCCAACGATCGCATCCGTGCACCCATGTCCACCGCACGGTTAGGACCACGGACGCACCGTACTGGCACAGTTGGCCGGTCACGCGGAAAATTCAGCATTGACCAGGCAAGTGCCCGTGACACCGTTCAGGTCTCGAGGATGATAGCCGAGGATATGCACCGTTCAGGACAATCACGACGCACGTGATCGATGTCCTCGCGGCGGTATGATGTGGATTGGCAAGGCGTCCTTTCTCGCTGACGTTGAGGAGAATCATCCATGCAATCGTCGCTCTATCCCACCGAGGCTTCCTCGCCAAGCCGGATTTTCGTTACAGGTGGCACCGGGTTCGTCGGCCAGAACATCGTCCGGGTCATCAAGGACCACCCGTTGCGGCTGCTGATGCGAACTCCTCCACCGGGACCGGCGGAGGGAGGGATCGAACACGTGCAGGGCGACGTCACGGACCCTGCGTCGCTGGATGGCAAGATGGACGGGTGCGACATCGTCATTCACCTTGTCGGCATCATCGAGGAGACCGGGAACGCCACATTCGATAACGTCATCCGGCGGGGAACGGAAAATGTCGTCGCTGAAGCCAAACGGGCGGGCATCGGGCACTTCATCCACATGAGCGCCCTGGGCGCCCAAAACGATCCAAGGTACGGCTACCACACCGCCAAGTACATGGCCGAGCAGGCGGTGAAAGACTCGGGACTCGCCTACACCATCTTTCGACCCTCGGTCATCTTCGGACCCGGTGACGGCTTCATCACAACGCTCGCCGGTGTTGTCCGATCGTTCCCCGTCATCCCGGTTGTCGGTACAGGTCAAACGAAGTTCCAGCCCGTACAGATCGACGATGTGGCGGATGCGTTTGCGCGGGCGGTCAATGACCCTTCGGAGACCGCCAACCAGACCTATGAGCTTGGAGGCGCTCGCCCATACACCTACGAGGAGATGCTCGACACGATCGCGCAGGAACTTGGCAAGAGCAAACCCAAGGTCAAGGTGCCGGTTGGATTGATGAAGATCGTAGTCAGGACCTCGCGGCCGCTTCCCAAGGCCCTTCGGCCACCGGTCACGAGCGAGCAGCTGAAGATGCTCGCTCTCGACAACAGCACCGCCGATTCCGCGACCGAGGCGCTTATCGGCCGAAAGCCGGTCGCGCTCGAGGAAGGAATCGCCTACATCCGAAGCTCCTGATCGGACATCCGGTCTCAATTCCCCACATCTCGGCATTCAGTTCAGCGGCCTGGTCGCCGCATGATGGATAATGAGAGATAGACAATGTCCGGCTCGACTTGCCCGGACCTCGCAGTTCCAGGACGATGGGAGAGCACAGGTTCATGTCGGATTCTCAACAAAATCAGGAATTCGATCTCGTAGTGCTCGGTGGTGGAACCGGCGGATACGTCGCCGCGATCCGTGCCAAACAGCTGGGCATGAACGTCGCCGTTGTCGAAGAGATCAAGCTCGGTGGAACGTGTTTGCATCGAGGCTGTATCCCGACGAAGGCCATGCTGAAGTCCGCCAGCGTCTTCGATCTCGCCAAGAGCGCCGAAGGCTTCGGGGTGTCGATCGACGGTGACGTGGAGTTCGTCTATGAGACGGCTCTCGATCGGTCTATCAAGGTGGTGGATGGTCAGTACCGGGGCCTGCGCTACCTTTTCGACAAGAAGCACAAGATTCCGGTCTTCATGGGCCGCGGCAAGATGACCTCGGCATCGGTCGTTCAGGTGACGCCCAATGATGGCGGCGACACCTTCGATCTCACCTGCAAGGACATCATCATCAACACCGGTTCCCGGCCCCGGGAGCTCGACGGAGTGCCATACGACGGCAAGCGCGTCATCAACAGTGACCACGCGGTGGTCCTCGATCACCTGCCGAAGAGTTTCATCATCCGTGGCGGTGGCGCGACGGGTGTTGAGTGGGCGAGCATCTACCACCGTTACGGCTCCAAGGTCTCGCTGGTCGGGCGTGTCGTTCCCCAAGAGGACCAGGAGGTCTCCCAGCAGCTTCTCCGCTCGTTCCAGCGCCAGAAGATGGACGTCTATGCCGACGCACGGCCAACCGCCGGCGACATTGATGTCGGCGAAGACGGCGTCACGATGAGGATCAAGGACAGCAAGGGCAAGGAGACCGTGCTCGAGGCGGAGGTCCTCCTTGTCGCCATCGGCCGCCAGGGCAACATCGAGGACATTGGGCTGGAAACGGTCGGCGTCGCGACCGAGGGCGAATACATCCCGGTCGACGCCATGATGAAGACGAACGTCGATCATGTGTACGCGATCGGCGACGTGAACGGCCAGCAGCTGCTCGCGCACACGGCAATGCACCATGGCATTATCGCGGTCGAGCACATCGCCGGCCTCAATCCGTTCCCGCTCGATATCCTGAACTCTCCTAGCTGCACCTACTGCGAGCCGGAGATCGGTTCGGTGGGCCTGTCCGAAAGGCAGGCGCGAGAACTCGGCTATGAGGTGAAGATCGGGAAGTTCCCGATGTCTCCGAACGCCAAGGCGGTGATCGAAGGCGATCCGGTAGGGTTTACCAAGCTCGTCATCGACGCCGACACCGACGACGTGCTGGGTGTGCACATCATCGGACCGCACGCGACGGAGCTGATCGCCGAAGCTGGACTTGCCAGATATCTCAATGCAAGCGTTCAGGAACTTGCGTCGACCGTGCATCCTCACCCGACGGTGTCAGAAGTGATCGGTGAAGCGGCTCACGACGCGATGGGTCACGCCATCCACATCTAGCAATTCCGGAGCACCTGACTTTCCCAGCCGTCCCGAGGGCAAAGGCATAGAGAGGCGACTTCCATGAGCTCCACAAGCACCGCATTCGAAAACTCCCCCGCCACGGAGTCCGCGGCTGACCTGGTCACCGCGATCTCGAATTGGCTCCGGGAACGCCTTGATGAGGGCGGAGCCGATCGATTTGTCCTCGGTCTGAGCGGAGGTATCGACTCCGCCGTGGTCTGTGGGTTGTGCGTTCGGGCAGCCGGGGCGGAGCGTGTTCTTGGGGTGATCATGCCGTCGTCGTCGCAGCCCGACGATGCCGCCTCGGCGGCGAAGGTCGCGGCCGCGTTCGGGGTAGCGACACAGACCGTCGATCTCACATCCGTCAGCGACTCGTTCTACGCCGCGATGCCTGCCGCGGAAGAATTGACCAGTGCCACCGGCGACGTATTCGAAAAGCGGCACCAGCTCGCGGTGGCCAACGTACGGCCCCGCCTGCGGATGACCACGTTGTATTACGTCGCCAATCTGACGAACGGTATCGTGGTCGGCACCGGAAACAAAAGCGAAGCGATGATCGGGTACTTCACCAAGTATGGCGACGGCGGTGTTGACCTCTTCCCGATCATCGACTTGTACAAGCACGAGGTGCGGGAGGTCGCGCGCGAACTGGGCGTTCCCGAGAGCGTGATCGAGCGGCCACCGTCTGCCGGGCTCTGGGCAGGTCAGACCGATGAGGATGAGATCGGCATGACTTATGACGATCTCGACCGGACGCTGGTGGCGATCGAGTCAGGCGACACCAGTGACATCGACCCCGCCACACTCCTGCGAGTCAGCGAGCTCGTAACGCGGACCAACCACAAGCGCATTCCGGTGCCGCGTTATCTCCGGAACACCCAGTAAGCGACACCTGGAAAGTCATGCGCGACGTCCGGCGGCCAGGACGGTCGCCGGTGGCAAGGTTGCTTCCCTTTGTTTTTCCGTCGATGCCGCCGATCGGACCGACTCATGCAACTCCGTTGGAATGCCCCGCCTCGCTGGACACAACAACACTTGATCGGCGGCGCAGCGGCCGGGACCGCGGGAGGCGCAGCCTACGCCATCGCGATGGCTGCCGATCTCCGGCTGTTCCGGTACAGGGCCGACGATTATCTACTGCTCGGCGGAGCGTTTGGCTTCAGGCCAGCCGGGGCGGCCCTGGCCGGCAGGGGAATCCATATCGTAAACAGCGCCCTGCTGGGTGTGGTCTTCGAGCGAATCGCCTACCGGCAGCTTCCGTTCCCGGCGCCGGTGAATGGCATCGTCTTCGCCTCGGTGGAGAATGCGGTGCTCTATCCCGTCCTGATCGGGGAGCGGTTTCATCCGCTGATCAAGAGCGGCGATCTGCCATCGTATCTGCATCCGGTGCCGTTCGCGCAGTCCGTCGTTCGACACGTGGCCTATGGAGCCGTTTGTGGATGGGCCGTCGATCGGCTTCTCAAGCGGTCGGGGATTCGAGCATAGGACGTCTCAATGCGTTTCCGCCGATCCTCTGACCCCCCTCATCGCCATGGATCCCAACGAATCACGACATTGACCCGTTGAGGACGCCATGGGGCCTCCCGTACGCCCAAAGCACGGCGAGCGTGCGTGAACATCAGGTAGGATGACGGCCGCGAGCTGTACTGCAACATCGACTTCCGGCAACGGGCAGCCTGCCATTGTGAACCTGGTTGTTCTGGTCGCCTGGTTCGTGATCGTGGGGTGATGGCGTTACGCTCCGTGGCGGTCTCGATGTCCTTGAATCTTGCCGGAGTCACGAGTCGGATGATTGCTTTCGCACGCGGCGCTCGATCGTACCGGTGATCCGGCCGAACCCGATATCGAGTTGGCGCTGCAACGCGAATGACACGACACGACCAATGTCGGGCACGGAGTGGCTTTCGGTTTCCACCCAGATCTCCGGAACGTCCGACGCATTAACGAACACGCGTTCAGCTGGCAGGTCTGAAGGTTCAGGCGGCGAATCCGAGAGCCGAGCGGCGGCAAGATAGACGCGGTATGTCATGATCTCCTCCGGTGCTCGTCGGCATCGTGTTGCGCAGTGCTTGCTCTCGCCATGATAGCGGCCGGACCATAGGAACAACGCTGGCCGGCGAAGCACGTTCCCGTTAACGTCCTCCCTGCTGGCATACGTCATCGCTTCTCGGTGTCCCACCCTTGGCGCCTGTCTCATGTCATCGGTGCAAGCCCCCCTGCCGGCTGACTGCTACTCACGGCCTTTTGGAAAAACGGACAGTGCGCGGCGGGGGTTTTCGACGAACAGCTGGCGCACCATCGCCGCCTCCGCGCCGGCCTCCATCAGCGTCAACGCAAACCTTTCGAGCAGGTAATTGAGACCGAATGTGCCATCTCCGACGCACGGGCTCGAAGGAGCCTCGTGGTGGCGCGAGATCAGCACCGAATCACCGAAACCTGCCTCGAACACCCGAATGATCCCGTGTGCCTGGTCGGCACCGCCATCTGTCCCTCCTTCGCCGATCCCGCCGACTGTAACAGCCGCCCCGCTGACGGCGAGGGCGATGACCTCCTCCCCGGAGACTCCGCGTCCAATCCCACGAAGGATGACGCGATGCGGGGCGACCCCTTCCCGCTCCAGTGCTTCCAGGGCGTGGCTGGCCGTGGCCGGAGTGCCGGAATGAACGGCGACCGGCGCGCCAGTCGCCCGGTGAGCCATCGCCGCGGCCCGGATCAGCGGATGTTCGCCCCAAGCCGAACCGTCGCCCGCCACCTCCACTGCGATCAGGCCGCTCAGGGAATCAGTACCGTCCATCCCTACAGTCAGGTCGCCGATGAATTCGGCTCCAAGCGCGTCGGCATCGACACGGTCTCCAAGCTCTGGACGACCGTGACGACCTGTTGTCGCGATGATGTGCAACGGCACCCGCTGCGCCAGCTCGTAGAGACGAGCGGCATCGCGCCCCTTATCGGCGGTCCGCGTGTCGACCACGCTACGGCCACCGCTGAACGCGAACGATTCGAGGTCCTGAGCCGCTTGGTCCAGATGAACGGGTGCCGAATCCGAATCCTTCCCGTCCCCCGGCTGGCGACGCTCCAGCAAATACTCCTGAGTCAAGCAGACGC
>DASYVY010000653.1:0-2368 GCA_035936535.1 Thermomicrobiales bacterium
ACTCCAACACGCGGTGGGCGATCCCGGCTGTCGAGTACCTGGCGGAAATCACCTCACCCTGCTCGGTCAGCTTGATCCTGCCGCCCACCGTGCCCGGCGGTTGCGCCAGGATCGCGACATTGGTCGGTCCGCCCCCGCGACCGATCGATCCTCCTCGACCGTGGAAAAAGGTCAGCTCGCCGCCGTGGTCATGGACCACCTCGGCGATCGAAACCTGCGCCTCGTAGAGCGCCCAGGACGAGGCCAGATAGCCGACGTCCTTGTTGGAATCGGAATAGCCCACCATGACCTCCTGGGCATCGCCTCGCGCGGCAAGCGCCGCTCGGTAGGTCAGTTCATCGAGCAGCGATCGCATCGTCGCGGCCGCGTCGCGCAAGGTATCTCCCTGCTCGAACAGCGGGGCGATCTTCAGCATGGCGCCCCCGCCGCCGGGCCGCGCCAGACCCGTTTCCTTCATCAGTAAGAGCACTTCCAGCACGTCGGATGGCGCGTCGGTCCCTGATACCACATAGGTGGTGATCGCTCCCTGGTGGTCGCCCGTGAGCGCCGCGCGGGACGTGCGGAAGGTCTCGATCACGAGTCGGGCGTCATCCGAGAATGCAGCAAGGTCTGCCGGGATGAGCGGCCGCGGATTGGCGATTTCCCGTCGCAGCAATGCGGCCCGGTCTGATTCTAGCAGCGCGTCATAGCCGGGGGCAACGCGGGTCAACCGGAACGCTTCCGCCAGCGCCAGCTCATGTCGCCGGGCGTGCTCGCGCAGATCCAACGTCGCGAGGTGAAACCCGAAGACTTCGACTTGGCGGATGACGTCATGCAGGTCGCCATCGGCGATCAGCTCTTGGCCGTTATCGCGCAGCGATCGCTCGACCATGCGCAGATCAGCCAGCAACTCACCAGGCGCGGAGTATCCGTGAGCGCTCTCGCCGGAACCTCGCATCGCCCGGACGCGCTCCCGGGCCAGCGTCAAGAACTGGCGATACGCCTCGCCGGCATTGCGGCGGGCCAAATCCGCGCCCAATTCGGGGAACAGGCCCCGGTACTCCTCCAAGCGCGGCACCACGGCCATCACGGGACCCGCCGCGCCCTCATGCACCGAGAGCCGTCCCGACAGTTCCGTCAGTCGCTCATCCCAGAATCGCAGGGCCAGATCCCGCATCACCACCAGCGTTTCGACCGTGACCTCGGGCGTTACGAACGGATTGCCGTCGCGATCGCCCCCCATCCAGCTTCCGAAGGAGAGAAACGGCGGCACGCGGGACGCAAAGCCGGGGAAGGTGGCTGTCAGCGCTTCCTCAAGATCCCGGTAGAGCTGCGGCACGACGTGGAGGAGCGTCGAGCTGAAGTAGACGAGCCCTGCCCGCACTTCGTCCGTCACGCTGGGAGAGACGGCCCTGATCTCGTCCGAGCTCCAGAGCTCCGCCACGGTTGAGGCGAGACGCGCCCGGGCGCGTTCCCGATCATCAGGTAGCAACTCGCGCTCGTCGAGATCGCGGATGACGGCGAAGATGCGTGCGAGCTTGTCGATGACGGTCCGTCGCCTCGCTTCGGTCGGGTGGGCCGTGAGGACCAATCGCACCTCGGCACGGTTGAGTAGGGCTTGCACGTCGGTGGCGCCCAGTCCCTGCCGCGCGAGCATCCCGATCGCTTCCCGCACCGATCCCCGGCGCGGCGCGGGATGCATGCTCGCTTCCCGACGCCTGATGCGGCGAATCCGCTCGTTATCCTCGGCCAAGTTCACCAGCTGAAAGTAATTCGTAAATGCCCGAATCAGCGTCCGGAGTTCCTGATCGCTCTGGCCAGCGACCAGAGCTGCCAGGGCATCCCCCGCCGCGACATCACCATCGCGGTGCGACTTTCCGAACGCGCGTGCCCGCTCTTCGAGCTGGAAGGCGTCTTCTCCCGCCTGCGAGCGGATGACTTGCCCCAGCACGTCGCCAAGTAAATAAATATCGTCGGAAATCGAGCGATGTTGCGACATGGCATCTCTCATCACGGTGCTCCTGCGGTGCCTGCCCGCTCCCACCCGTCTGACGGCGTGGATCTAACCATAGTAGGATCGTCAAACCGCATGCGCCGCACGGTGGCAACGCCGTCACCGCGCCACGTCTCCAGTGCCGCGGCGCACGACTGGGAGCCGATGATGCAGAGCGTTTCCTTGCGGCGCGCGACGCCGGACGACGCCGAGCGGGTCCTTGCCTGGCGCGAAGAGCCGTCCGCGGGTCACTACCAGCCGCTCAGGCCAACCAGCGCCGCACGGCTCCGGCAGCGTTTTGCCAGCGAGGCGAAGCATCCGATCGACCCTCATTTCATCGGGACCGCCACCTTCGTCATCGAGGTACGCGGCACTCCGGCCGGTTGGATGACGCTG
>DASYVY010000654.1:0-3168 GCA_035936535.1 Thermomicrobiales bacterium
TGTCCATCCCGAGAATCGCTTCAGCGGCGGATCTCGCCTCCTCCGGGGAATGGGCAAGCTTGATCCCGCCCGCCTTGCCGCGTCCTCCCGAGTGGACCTGGGCCTTGACGACGACTGTCCCGCCGAGTTCCCGGGCCGCCGCCTCGGCTTCCTCGGGCGTGGTCGCGACCTGGCCGGGGTTCACCGGCACTCCATAGCGGGCCAAGACCTCTGCCGCCTGATACTCATGAACGTCCATTCGCCGCCCTGTTCCTCTCCATCATGGCGCTGCTCCTCACCACGAGGACTCGCCCTGACTTCCCGTTCGCATGCAGCCATAACCGCGACTGAATGTATCACAGGAATCGGGATCGACCATCACGGCGGTTGCACGCCACCCGCTCCGGCGGTTGTCCGGCCTCGCATCAGCACCGGACGCGGCTGTCTCCTCCCTTCCATTCGTGGCCAAACCGGTGACGGAACAGGCTCATGAGAGGCCCTCCACGATGCCTTGACAAAAGGTGATGCGTGATATAATGGATCAACCGGGACGTTTCCAGAGGTTTCGCTCGACCGGAGCAGAGCATGCCCCGTCGCGTCAGGTCTGTTCGGATCCGTTTCGCAGACAGTTTCTTTTTCGGTTTGTGTCATGAAGACTTCATGACAAGAGAGGTTCATGCGGAATGAGTGAACGAACGCTGACCTGCCGTGATTGTGGGCAGGAATTCGTGTTCACCGCTGGTGAGCAGGAATTTTATCAGCAGCGTGGATTTTCGGATCCCCAGCGGTGCCCGTCGTGCCGCGCGGCTCGGAAGTCCCAGCGGAATCAGGACGGTGGGGGTTACTCCTCCGGCGGGTACTCGTCGGGTGGTGGCTACTCCTCCGGCGGCGGTGGGTATTCCTCGGGTGGGGGTGGTTACTCCTCCGGCGGGTATGGTAACGGCGGCGGTGGCGGAGGCTATTCGTCTGGTCCGCGACAGCTGTACGATGCAACCTGCTCCGAGTGCGGGCAGCAGACCCAGGTGCCCTTCAATCCGACCCCGGGCAAGCCGGTGTATTGCCGGGACTGCTTCCAGAGCCGGAAGGCCACTCCGCGGTACGACGCATACTAGGACGAGAACGTTCGCTGCACGCACGTGAGATCGGGCTGGATTCGCTCCAGCCCGATTTTTGATGTGGCACGGATGGTGCACCTGGCCCGCTAGCGGCGAGCCGGCTGTCTGGTCGTTTCACGCGGATGGACCTTGTTCGAATGGATACCCACTCTCCCCCGGATGTCGTACGGCGGGGCACCCTCGTCGAGCTACGACGGCACCACCCCTCTAATCGAGACGCCTTCGTTCGCTGGTATCGCGACCCCGACATTGCCGAGTTGCTGCGCCACGATCTGGAACCACTGAACGAGATCCAGGCGAACGGCTATTTCCTCTCGATCGTTATGCCGTCATCCGTTCAGGGTACATGCTGGGCGATCCATGACGCCAGGACGGGGGAACTCGTCGGCTCGACGGCCGTTACCGATATCGATCGCGTCAACGGTACCTGCCTGTTCCGGATCGTGATCGGCGAAAAGTCGGCATGGGGACAAGGCTTCGGCACCGAGGCGACATCTCTCGCGGTTGCAGAGGCGTTTGAAACGCTTCGCCTCCAAACGGTCAGGCTCGAGGTCTTCTCGCATAACCTGCGGGCACACCATGCCTATCTCCGGGTCGGCTTCACCCAGACAGGGTCTCACGACGAATGGGTGAGCCGCCGCCGCCGGCGCATCCACGTCCTCGAGATGAAACTCGACCGGTCCACCTGGGAAGCCTGGCATTCTACGCCCCTCGAAGGATAAAGCGCGACAAACAGAGCGCCCGGCCCGCTGCTTGTCGGGATCTGGCAGGCTAACCGCGCGATATCGACCCGGCCACCGGCCCCTCGACGATCGTGATGCATGCTACAAACCATTTGGCGGGACGGCGCCGGTATCTGCGATACTTGCCAATTGGTATCACCCGTGTGGCATGGTTCTGGCATGCGCGGGATGGTGACGGTGCTTCCATGACATGCTGTCGGCAGTCGTAAAGGCTGAGCCGTGAGGATCGGGAACCGGACCGGAGGGACGTGGATCCAGGTGGCATTCGAGAGGCCAGCGCAATCCAGCACGATCTCTTCACGCGCCATCGCCGCCAGAGTCGACTTTCCAACTCTGTCCCATGGTCGCCGCAGCCCTGGTGGTCCGAGCTGTACGGGTCTCCCGGCCCGTGGACGTAAACGTCGCACAGACCGGTGGATCGCCGTGCTAGGCGGCACTGAAAGCACTACGCGGACATCACTTCCATGCCCCTGTCACGGTGCGGGGCAACGCTTCCCGCGGGCCGGATCGGATCATTTGCCTGATCTTCCCCCTCCGATCATGGCCTGCGCCCACCAAGGACACGCCCAACATGCCCGTTGACGATCCACGTCCCGACGCCGCCAATCTCCACCTTTCCGGACGTTCCGTGCCGCGCATTCTTGACGAGATCAAGGGTCCGGAAGATCTCAAGGGCCGCACGGTAGCCCAGTTGAACAGGCTCGCGGCCGAGATTCGGGAAGAACTGATTGGAAGCGTGACGAAAACGGGCGGACTTCTGGGCGCAAGCCTTGGCACCGTGGAACTCGCTATCGGGCTCCACTACGTCTTTTCCTCACCACGTGACAAGCTGGTCTGGGATGTCGGTCACCAGGCCTACGTCCACAAGATGCTGACGGGACGCCGCGAGCGGTTTTGCACCCTGCGCCAGGAAGGCGGGATGTCCGGCTTCCTCAGCCGCGATGAGAGCGAGCATGATGCATTTGGCGCGGGTCATGCATCGACATCGATTTCCGCCGCGCTCGGCATGTGTGTCGCCGAGTCGGCGAAGACCAGCGATACCGAGCGCGGCCGTGTCGTCGCGATCATCGGTGATGGGGCGCTCACCGGCGGCATGGCTTTCGAGGGTCTCAACAACGCAGGACATCTCAGCTATCCCCTCTCGGTCGTCCTCAACGACAACGAGATGTCGATCGCACCCAACGTCGGAGCCCTCAGCAAATACCTGGATCGGGTCCGAACCGACCGGCTGTACAACCGTGCCAAGGATGAGCTCGCGGACCGGATCGAGAAGTTCCCCCAGGGAGACCTGCTGGTCGAGTTTGGGAAACGGATGAAGGACTCCGTCAAGG
>DASYVY010000655.1:0-2458 GCA_035936535.1 Thermomicrobiales bacterium
CGCCTTCCCGGTCCCAGCCGTCCTCGACGACCGCGTTCTGAACATCGATCACAAGGAGAGCGGACGTGCCACCGCGAGCCTGAAGTTCTGATCGCATCGTGCCTGTGCCCGTACCTTTCACATGCTCATGTCAAGGTGCCCGCCTCCCGGCACCGATCGCCTGACCACTGGATGTAGAATATCGGTGAGAGAGGACAGATAGCGTCCGTATTTTCGGTGAACCGCGTCCGGGTTTTCAGTGCGACGAATCGGGAGGCGCGACGTGAACGTACAGGATGCCACGCGGCCGACAAGCCGGATCCTCGCGATGCTCGAGCTGTTGCAGGACCGACCGGGGATGAGTGGCCCCGCGCTCGCCGACGAGCTGGGAGTGACCACGCGCACGATCCGCCGCTACGTGGTGACGTTGCAGGAGATGGGGATTCCGGTCGAGCCCGCCGCCGGGCGCACGGGTGGGTACTGGTTGCGGCCCGGATTCCGGCTGCCTCCGCTGATGTTCAGCGCCGACGAGGCGATCGGGCTGTCCGTCGCGCTGCTCGGCACCCGGACATCACGCACCGGCGATCTGCCGATGCCGGTCTCGCGGGCGCTCGCCAAGATCGAGCGTGTGCTGCCACGCGAGCTGGCCGACCAGATCACGACCATTCGCGAAGGCTTCACCGTTGCCGAGATTGAATGGGCCGTACGAGACGCGTTCCCCGATCCTACCGTGCTGGCCAGGGTGACGCAGGCCGCCATGTCTCACCAGCGATGCTGGATCCGGTATGGCCGCCCGGATGGTGACCAGACGGCACGCGAGATAGATCCGTATGGGGTGCTGCTCTATTCCGGCCTGTGGTACGTCCACGGCTGGTGCCACCTGCGGCAGGGGACGCGAACCTTCCGGATCGACCGCATCCGCCGGATCGATGTCCTGCCACGGCAGTTCGAGCCTCCGGCCGGGTTCGATGTGCAGGATGCCGTGCTGCGCTCGATCGCCAGTGCACGATCACGCTGGGAAATCGACATCGAGATCGCCGCACCGATCGAGGATGTCCGCGCCTGGGTCCCCCGCTCTGTCGCGATCCTGGAAGCGATCGATGCCGGCAACACCCGGATGACCGGTGGGACCGAGAATCTGGACTGGTTCGCCACCCGCCTGATCGAGCTTCCATATCTGATGCGAGTCGTTCGCCCAATTGAGCTGGGACCGAAGCTTCAGGAGATGGGTGAGCGGATGCTCGCGATGGCTGCTACTGTTGCCGGGAGAGGCGGCTAGGGCGCACAGCGGACTTCATTGCGGGCCACCAGCGGTAGCTGTCCACTGCAACGGGATGACCAACGGCGCAGATTCGGACTGGAGAACATCGATGTCGCCGGAGTGGGCCGGCCGGGAATCCCCGATCGAAACCAGGATCAGCGCGCGGGTTCGCGCGGGAGCGATTGCCGCGTTGCTGGCAAGGCCAGCGCTTCCCTCCATTCTCGGAATGCAGGGCACGCCACCCGCAACCCCTGTCGCCACGCCGCCGGCCACACCCGTGGCCGCGACCAGGATCCTGCCCGTCGAGATGGTCGTTCCACTCACCGGTCCCGGGGCCCCGTCGGTCAACGACACCGCGGAGATGGGTGGCGTCTGGGGCACAGACCTTGGCAGCACCTTCATGCACGGCGACGAGATGTACATGATCTTTGGCGATACCTTCGGGGAGAATAATTCGGACTGGCGCTCGAACGTTGCCTCGGTGATCACCGACGACGACCCGAGCGATGGTCTCGTCTTTGACCGGATGATCGAAGACGTTCCCAATCACGCCAAGGAACTCTTGCCGGCGAAGCGGATCGACTTCGACGAGATCACGGTGATCCCGACCTACGGCGTCGCGGTCGGCGACCGGCTGTTTCTCCATTACATGTCGGTGGCTCACTGGGGCGTACCCGGCACGTGGGATCTCGGGCTGTCCGGCTGGGCGTACTCGGATGATGCCGGCGCGAACTGGACCAAGGATCCCGCCGCCACGTGGCCGGGCGACAGCAACTTCGGCCAGGTCGCAATCGAGGAGCATGAAGGGCACCTCTACATCTACGGTATTCCTGGCGGGCGCTTCGGGGGCGTCCATCTCGCCCGCGTGATCCCGGCGAACCTGCTCCGGATCGATACGTACGAATACTGGAATGGATCCGTCTGGGTTTCCGGTGATTTGGCCACGGCGGCGGAGATCGTGCCGCCCACGGTCGGCGAGCTTTCCGTTCGCTGGAACAGCTACTACAACAGATGGATCATGATGTACCTGGACGAAAGCTCGTACGCGATCGTGATGCGTGCCTCCGACGATCTCCGCGGCCCCTGGGGAGACCAGATGACGGTCGCGACTGGCCAGGAGTTCCCGGCGCTCTACGCACCCTCCCAGTTCCCGAAATGGAATGACGGCCCAGACATCTATTTCACGATGTCGATGTTCGGTTCCTATCAGGTCTACCT
>DASYVY010000656.1:0-2008 GCA_035936535.1 Thermomicrobiales bacterium
GACACGCTCTGGGAGAACAACATCTACTTCGAACGTGCCATCGAGCGATTCATCAACGTCCTGAATCATGAACTTCTCACGCCCGCGGAGGTGCGGACGATCTTCGACGAGATGGAGGTCGCGACCCGCGTAACCCACGGCTATGGCGCAAAGGCGTTCGCGCATACGTTGCGAGAGACGTTCATCTCCCTGACCGAGGGTAACGCGACCGAGGCGGAGGCGGACGAAGTCGAGCGGATTGGGCTGAGCATCCTGGGCATGACGATCGAGCCACTTTCCGGGGTCGTCAGCACGCTTGAGATGCTTGGCCAGCATCACGACCTCTATATCGTGACCAAGGGTGAATACCACGAACAGCGCCTGAAAGTGGATGCGTCCGGCATGGAGCCGCTGTTCAACGGGGTAATCATCACCCACGAAAAGTCGCCCGCGACCTATCACGATGCGGTGGCCTCCCTCACCCTGTCTGCCGAGAAGACCTGGATGATCGGCAACTCGCCACGGTCGGACATCAATCCCGCACTCGAAGCCGGGATCAATGCCGTCTTCATCCCGCATCCCCACACCTGGCGACTGGAACAGGCGGAGATCACGGCCACTCGGCCCGACGCGGTCCGCCTGCTTCGCCTGTCCCGGTTCAGCGAGCTCGCTGAGGTGTTTCCCGGTCGGGAATGATCGCTCGTGAGGGAGAGGCGGCCGCCGGCAGGCGAAACGCGATCCGGGTTCCCTGCCCCGGCGTCGAGGTCGCCGATACCGTGCCACCCTGGATCTCGACGAGCTGCTTGACGATGCTCAAGCCGAGCCCCGTGCCGCCGGTCTCCCGGACCGATTCGCCCTGGT
Organism: Thermomicrobiales bacterium; assembly: GCA_035936535.1. GTDB lineage: Bacteria > Chloroflexota > Chloroflexia > Thermomicrobiales > UBA6265 > CADCWJ01. Next base: position 841 of record DASYVY010000656.1, read on the forward strand.
AGAAGCGATCGAAGATTCGCGGCAGGTCTTCCGGGGCGATGCCAACGCCGGTATCCTCGACACTGATTTCGACAACCGCCCTTTTGGATACCGCCTGCGCGCCCAGCATCACCACCCCACCCGCCGGGGTATGCCTCACCGCGTTGTGGAGCAGATTGCTCAGGACCTGTGCGATCCGTGTCGGATCCCCGAGCACCGGCGGGACATCGTCGGGAACGTTCGCGTTCACGCTTACCCGGCCCGTCCTGAGCGCGTACGGCCGGATGCTCTCAACGGTCTGTTCCGCCAGGGGCTTGAGCCGGACCGGCAGCCGAGCCACCGGAAGTGCTCCCTCCTCCACCCGCGAAAGCGTGAACAAGTCGTCGATCAGTTTGGCCAGCGTCTGCGTCTCCCGCTCGATCGCCATGAACGACGCGCGAGAGTCCAGGCCATCAGAAGCCGAGCCGTGAAGTTGGGCTTCGATATGGCCCTGGATGATGGTGATCGGCGTTCTCAGGTCGTGCGACACATTGGCAACGAACGATCGTCGCTGCCTGTCCAGCTCGTCCAGGCGACTTGCAAGGAGGTTGAACCGCTCCGCCAAACGCCCGAGTTCATCCCTCGACATCACCTGCACTCGTCGGTCCAGCCGACCGGACGCAAACTCGTCCGTCGCCGCTTCGAGCTCGACGACCTGCCGCGTGATCCGCCTTGAGACGTAGCCGCTCGCCCAGCGCGCAACGAACGCGCCGCAGAGCGTGATCAATCCGATCTGGAGAAGCACGAACAGGATAATGCCGGCAAATTCGGGAATGAGCAGGGGAAGTTGCGCGAGCCTGTATCCCGACCAGAGCAGGAGCAGGAGCAGGAAGCCCCCAGTCGCGTAGATGAACGTGCTGGCGGTCACCGCAATCAAATGCGAGATCATCAGACGCGTCCGAATCGACGTCCGCGCCCGGACTCTGAGAGGAGGTTTACCCGTGTAACCGTCAGCGGCAGTGTCGACCCGCCAGCTCACGGTGTTCTCCGGGCCGCAAAGCGATAGCCCACCCCCCACACGGTTTCGATTCGGTCGCCCGGGGACTCGGGTCCGCCTAGCTTCTTTCGCAAACGCTGAATGTGACTGTCGATCGTGCGATCGAAGACAACGGCATCATCGCCCCAGACCTCCTCGAGCAAAAACTCCCGG
>DASYVY010000657.1:0-4176 GCA_035936535.1 Thermomicrobiales bacterium
TCTCCGCCAGGCTCCAGCAGCACGTTTCTAGCCTCGCTATCGTTAGGGAAGGGTCGCATAGTTGGCCTAGTGCGCGCGACTGGAAATCGCGTAGGCGGTAACACGCCTCGAGGGTTCGAATCCCTCCCCTTCCGCCCTCCATCCGCGGCACGCCCCACCCATGACGCAAGGTCATGGGTGGGGCGTCATTTATGTCGCCTGAGTGCCGGCCATGAATCGCCGCACCGCTTCTGCGTCGGGAATCGAAGGCTGGGCTCCAAGCCTCGTCACGGCCAGCGCCCCGGCATGAACTCCGTAATGGGTGGCCTCGGAGAGCGTGGCGCCCGCCATGAGCCGGGCAACCACCGCTCCGCAGAAGGCGTCTCCAGCTCCGGTCGTGTCCGCAACTTCAACCTCCGGCGCCCGGTGATGAAACGCCTGTGCGCCATCCATGCCGATCGCCCCGTCTGACCCGAGCGTCATCACGACGCCGTCCGGTCCCAGGCGCTGGAGCGCCGCGATCACCTCCTCTGGTGTCGCATCGCGAGCGGTATCGGAAAGGGAGCGCCCCTCACCTTCGTTCACGATCAGGACGCTGGCGCGATCGAGCAATGGACGGGCGGCGATGGGGTCCGGAGTTGCATTGAGCACCACCGGAATGGCGCTCCCTCGGGCTATGGTAAACAGGGCTGAGAGCGTCTCCAGGGGCAGCTCGTTGGTCGCCAGGATGCATGCCGGAGGCGTTTCACGAACGGCGCGCTCGCCGGCATCGGGGGAGACACGCAGCGTCGCCCCAGGGATATAGGCGATGCGGTTCTCTCCGCTGGCCTCGACAAAGATCATCGCCACGCCGGAAGGAGCATCCAGAACGGTGGAGACCGATGCGGTGTCGACGCCCTCCAAGCGGAGGTCATCAAGCCGTCCGGAGCCGAAATCATCCTCGCCGATCGCGCTCAGAATGGAGACCGGCACGCCGGAACGCGCCACCGCCACCGCCTGGTTGCCTCCCTTTCCTCCCGGGTGGATCGAGAAGCCGGTACCGGTGATCGTTTCTCCAGGCTCGGGTGCGCGGTCCATGAGGGCCACGAGATCGGTGTTGATCGCGCCCGCGACGAGCACATGACCTGATCGGTTCATATCGCCGCCCCTTGCCTTGCGTTCGATGCGGTCCAGAACCCGTCAGGACGGGCGACCACGGGCGACCCACCGAAGGAAGTTCCTGCGGAGTTCAAGCCATGCTTCGGATGCCGCCGCAAGCATGCGCGAATCGGCCCTGCGTGGTCCGAACTGGTCGACCTCATAGACCTGGACGATACGATTGACGTGATGCCTCGCCTGCGGGACCGACGCGGTGAACTCGCGGCCAAACTCGCGCGGCGTCAAGTTCGGAGACGTTCGCACCCGGGCGATCCGGGCGACGTTGGTCAGGCGCCGGTAAAGGGCCGCGGTTGGCGGCAGTCCGCGAAGGGGAAGCGTCCAGAACACCCATCCCGCCAGGGCCAGACCTCCGACCAGCGCACCGACCGCTGCCGCAAGCACCCATCTTGGGCCGACCCCCTCAACCGTCGAGGCAAGTTCCGGTGACTTGGGGGGCTCGACATCCTGAACCGGCGGTATGGGGGTGGATGCGTCCTCCGTCGGGATTGGCTCTTCCACCGGTGACGGTGTCGGCACCGGGTCCGCATCCACGTCGCCTTCCTCGATCAGTGGCCGGGAGGACGTCGGCTCGAAGGGAACCCAACCATATCCAGGGAAGAAGACTTCCACCCACGCATGGGCGTTGCGCTGGACGTATAAATAGCCACCCTGGACCTCGTCGTAGTCTCCGGGATAGAACCCAACGACCACTCGCGAGGGAATACCGAGCGTCCGGAGCATGACAGCCATCGCCGAGGCGTAGTACTCGCAGTACCCGCGCTGCCGCTCGAACAGCACGTAATCGACGATGTCCGCGTCGGCGGGCGGCGCGGAGACACTCTCGTCATACACGATCGACGACCGCAGGTACGCCTCGATGGCGCGGGCGCTTTCGTAGGGACCAGACGCGGATGCCGTGATCGTTCGAGCGAGTTCGGTCGTTCGGGGCGATACCGACGGGGGCAGACCCAGGTACCGTTGCGTCACCCAGTCCGGATATCCCTGGCCTGCCCCGGAAAGATCAGCCGACCGCGCGCTCGACGCGGACCCGGATACCCGGTAGGCCGTGCCGGGAGATGCATCGTCACGGCCGAACACCGCTTCAACGTCATCATAGTTTGGGAACTGCCCCGTCACGATCAGACTCTCGACGCGTCCGCCAGGGTCGGCGGTCCATCGCAGCGAGGGGAACAGTGCCCGGAGTTGCTGACGTTCGTCCTCGATCCGCTGCTGCAGCGCTGCGTCCGTCGCGGACGGACCGCCGGCACTGGACGCCCCACGAAGATCCGCCTCGACCAGAAGGGAGCCGATTGGTTGCAGATCGATCGGAAGGGTCGTGATGCTTCCGTCGCGAAGGGAAAATGCCTCGTTGTCGAGCTGGGTCCAGGACAGGCGCACGGACGTGTTCACGTCAGCCGTCAGATAGCTGTCGACCGTCAACATTCGGTCGCCCGGGATCCCCAGCGGTGTGACCGCGACCGTGACCGGGACGCGCTGGCCTGTCACCATATCGGACAGCAGCACATCCTGGCCCGCACGGAACGTCATGTTGGGCGCGTAGGTGCGACCGTCCGGACCCTCGCTGTTGAAGGTCTCCTCTGCCTCGGAGGACCAGCCGCGGCCCGAATACGCGTCGTACCGCTGCGCCGCCAGGTACGGCGCGGTGTCAGCCTGGACCAGTGCCTGCGGCTCGTCTGTCAGCTCGAGCGGCCCACCGACCGAGAAGGCGTCGTCGAACGATGAGTACCGGCCGGCATTGCCTTCAGCCGGCCCGGACGGCTGGCCCGCCGCCTGTTGCAGCCAGTCGGTTGCCTGCTCCTGGACGCTGAGGAACCGCGTACTCACTTCTCCGACCAACGGCTGGAGAGTTTCCTGGGATAGCGATGCGGGCGCGCGCCAGCCAATGGTCGTAGCTAGCAGGGCGACGACCATGCCGATCACCAGAAACCGTGACGCTGCGGTAGGCGACCCGGATATGCGATGCCTGCTCCACTCGCGTTGTTTCACGAACATGTGGAATCGCGCAATCAGGGGGATGGACAGCACCGAGTACACGGCCAGAAAGCGGGTATCGGGTTCGGGCGCGTAACCGAGGTTGATCAACACCAGGAATGCGGGGAGCAGGAGTGTGATGAGGATCCATCCTCGCCGGAACAGGGTCCAGGTGGCGAGATAGCCCACAAGCCAGACGACGATTCCCATCAGCATCGAAACGAGAAGTGCTTCGGTCCCGTCCGGCACCGGTCTCCCGAGGTACCAGTTCGCGACCAGCTCACCGATTGGGCGGATCCGGTCCCGCAGACGGTCCCCCAGCATGTCCGCCTGGATTGCGACGGTAAAGGCCGCCAGTCCCGTTCCCGCGCAGATGGAGAGCAGATGCGCAATGGAATCCATCACCCGCAGCTTTGCCAGGACGGCCCCGAACACCGCCGCGCAGAAGGCAACAAGTCCGATCGGAATGACAACACGCGTCCATTCCGCCGTCTGCACGCTGAAGCCGGCAGAGGTCACCAGGCCCACGGCAAGCAGAAAGGTGGAGATTCCCTCGGGAAACATCGGTCGGGACAGGAGGAGACGCGGTGGTTTCGGCAATCGTCGGCCTCGGGAGCGATGAGCTCGGATACGCATACGCCCAGTTTACGTCACGGGTGTCGAGGACGATTGGGAGCTGGTGATGGGCCTGCCGCGAACGTCGAATTGGCTCACCGCCACATGGGCAGCGGCAAGCGCTTCGATGAGGGTCGCCATCGTCGGCTCCCCTTCCGCGGGAGACGCCGCCACAACGACCGCGGTGACGGGCACATGTCGCTGCACCAACGCCTGCGCGGCGGTCACCCATTCCTGAGCCGGGGAGTCCGTGACTACCACCAGCCCGGAGGTCCGGGAAAATTTACGGGCATCGGCCTCGATCGCCTCCCCCAGGGAGCGCTGTCCAAACGGCGTCGCCAATGCGAGGGTTTCGAAAATCCGGAACCATTGCCGCTGCGAATTGTCCGGCTCGAGTCGGATCGGCATCGCCCGATTGACGAGCAGCCCGACCTTGCGTCCCTCATTCAACGC
>DASYVY010000658.1:0-8907 GCA_035936535.1 Thermomicrobiales bacterium
CCCCCCCCCCCCCCTCTCTGCCTCTCGTCGCGGAGACCGATCAGGTCATCCGGACGGCACCATACCAGCGCGATCCATAATACGTGGAGTTGAGGTCGCTGATGCGGACGCCAGTCGACTCGTTCTCCGCATGGATGAACCGGTTGTTGCCGATGTACACGCCGGAGTGCGAGAGCCCGGCCTTGTACGTGTTCTGGAAGAAGACCAGGTCTCCCGGCTGCAAGTTGGCGCGGCTCACCGGCGTGCCGGCGCTCACCTGGGACCAGAGCCCCCAGCCGATGTCCTTGCCAGTCACGTTCTTGGTCACCCAGTACGTGAACCCGGAGCAATCGAAGCTCGAAGGTCCGTGGGTCGCCCAAACGTAGGGGTATCCCTCGTACCGCAGTGCAAAACTGGCCATCGCGCTGCCGGTCGCGTTACTGCCAGAGTCGCCACTCGTCGGTGGCGGGGAGCTATCGCCGGATCCGCCGCGCTCGCTCAGGGCAGCTGTCGTCTTGACGAGGTAGTCCTTGCTCATGAAGCCCTTCAGGCCATCCCAGTTGACGGGATAGAAGCCATTCGTGACTCCGCCGGTGATCAGGACCACAGTTCCCGCCGGAGCCGTGGTCGCGATGCCAGCGCCTGTCGAGGCACTGTATCGAAGGTTGAGGGTATCCGTGACCCTGGCGTGGTCACCCGAAACCATCCCGCTGGTGGCGGGTGGTGTTGGTGTAGGCGTCGGGCTTGGGCTCGGCTGCGGTGTGGGAGCTGTCCCGCCGATCGTCAGGTACTGGGCGCTGACATACCCGTTGGTTCCGCCGCAGATCACCGGCACCCATCCGCCCTGGGCCGATCCCCGGGTGGAGACACGGGTCCCCTCGGCAAGCACGGTGATGACGTTGGCGCTCGTGCTGGCGGCACTGCGACAGCGGACGCCATCGCCATTGGTTCCGGAAACCGTTGCCGATCCCGTCGCCGGCGATGGGGTTGGGGTGCTACCACCCGGTGCCGTGCCGCCGCTAGTTGCGGTGATGAACTGCGTGGAGACGAAACCAGCGCGACTGCTGCAGGTCACCGGTTGCCAGCCATTGCTGGCGGCACCGCGAACCGCGACCGTGCCACCCTCCGGGATCACGGTGATGACGCTTCCGCTGAGGGAGGCCGTTGTGCGACAGCGGAGTCCCCCGCCGCCGGTGCCAACCACCTTGACCGACCCCGAGCTGACGCCGGTTCCAGTTCCGGATCCGCCATCCGTGGAGCCGCTCGCCGCACTGAGGAACTGGGCACTGATGTAGCCGCTGGCCCCACCGCATGTTACCGGAACCCAGCCGCCGCTGGCGGCTCCGCGCGTCGTGACGCGGGTGCCCTCGGCCAGGACCGTGATGATGCTCGACGACGTGCTCGCGGCCGTGCGGCAGCGCACGCCGTCGCCATTGGTCCCGGTGACGACCATGGTTGTCGCGGCGGCGCTGACCCGGCCGTCTGTCGTGCCACTGTTCGAGGTGCTTCCCGCCGCTTCAACGTAATCGATGGAGACGTAGCCGTTCTGGCCACCACAGACGACCGGTGCCCAGCCGTTGCTGGATGCTCCGCGAATTGAGAGCGTGGTGCCGTCGCGGACGACGGTGATGACACGGTAGGACAGGCCGGCCCCGGACCGGCAATTCAGTCCGCTGCCGCTGCCGACCACCGTAACGGAGCCCGCGTTCGCCGCGATCTCGTCACCAGCACCGCCAGCGTACAGGAACTCGACGTTCGCGTACCCTGCCTGGCCTCCGCAGATCACGCCAAGGTAGCCATTGCGCTCCACGGACAGCACCTGAACCGTCGTGCCCTCGGCCAGTACGGCGATGGTCGAGGCGTCAGCCGATGCGGCGGTGCGGCAGCGAAGACCCTCGCCGTTGGTGCCCACCACCTCGGCGGTGCCGATCACCTGGGAGGAATCGACTGTGCGTTGAGTCGGCTGCGCGGTCGCGACCTGGTCGTTGAACTGCACCGTGGCCGGGGCCGCGGCGGACTCGACCTCCGCTTCTTCCTCAGGAGCCGCTTCTGTCGCGACCGGTTCGGCGCTATCGGCCTCCGTGGCGGCTTTCGGCTCCGGGGTCCGAGCCGTCTCTTCCTCGGCCTCGGCCTGTTCCGCCTGCGCCGGTTCAGCGGCGGTCTCCCCGCTTGCCTCGACGTCCTCAGCGACAACCTGACCGGCCGGTTCCTCGGTGGCCTCGTCCACAGCCGGGTCCTCGACCACCGCTGCTTCCGGAGTTACCTCTTCGGCGACCGGCTCTTCCATCACCGGCTCTTCAGCCAAGGGTTCCTCGGTCACGGCCTCTTCGGCGACCGGTTCCTCGGCCACAACTTCGTCAGCGACAACCTCATCCGTTGTCGCATCCTCGGCCGGGACCTCGTCCTCGACCGCTTCTTCCACAGCCGGGTCCTCGACCACGACCTCTTCGGTCTCGATCGCCTCGGCAGCCGTTTCTTCAGCGGCAACCTCTTCCGGCATCTCGGCTTCGGTGGCTGCTTCTTCGGCGACCGGTTCCTCGGCCAACGCCTCTTCCGGCGCGACCTCGGCATCCTCTTCGATGACGTCTTCTGTCGTGACCTCTTCGGTTGCCTCTGCCACTACCTCGGCGTCTGTGGCGGCCTCGTCAGCGGCATTGGCTTCGCTGACGAGCTCGACGTAATCGCTACGGACGAAACCGCCGACCCCGGCACAGTTGACGGGCAGAAAGGCAACGCCCTCGATCCAGACGTCGGCACCGGTGACCTCAAGCGTGTTGCCCGGGACGACCCGTGTGATCACGTCCGCGTCAGCGCGTGCATCGGCGCGGCAAGCCAGCCCTTCCTGGGGAAGTGACTCGCTGGCGTTGTCAACAACAACGCCCATGTCAACCGGTTCCTTCCAGGGAATGGAGGGAACCGCGGTTTCAGCGCTGGCGGCCTCGCCCTCCCCTGGATCGTCTTCTGTTGTGTCTGATGCTTCGGGCGGAGTGGGCTCTGTATCGCCCGTAACCAGGTCGGCGGAGAGATATCCGGTTAAGCCGTCGGCGCTGGCGGAGTACCAAAGCGAGCCATCGGCCCCAGAGACTGGGCCCTCGAAGATCGCGAGGGACGTGCCATCCGGCACCGTAGTGATGACTTCTCCATCATAGGACGGCTCGCTTCTGAGAGAAGCATCCCCGCCGCCGGTGTCAATGGTTGCCGATTGTCCGGGAGCGATTGCCTCGTCGGCCAGCGCAACCATGGGAGCAAAGAGTGATAAGCACAAAAATGCAGCGACCACGATGAAAATCGTGCGCTGCACGTGGTGTCGTAAGGTAGACAACCCTTCCCTCCAGGTAATGTCGTTCAGCTGAGCAGCCCCTCAGCATCACCGAATCTGTCGGAAGACATGAGACCGTGGTCTCGTGCCCGGAACGAGCCGGAACATGACGCTGCCGTTAGCCCGCGGCAGAACCCGATCGAGACCGGGTTGCATGTTCATCCGACAGGTGCGAAGGCCATCCCCTTCGCCGTCCTGACGACCTCTGCGTGATGTTTGCCCGTCAGCGTCGCCCGTTCATGTGGCCAGCTCCCGGAATCGGAAGCACGTGGCCTGCATGCCGGTCCGACATCCGGCAACTCCGCCCGCGGTCGAGGTGGTTCTCGATCCTGATGCAAGGTGGGAGGTGTACCAGTCGGCGAGCAACGTGTGCCTGACGATGACCAGTAGGTGGTACCAACCCTGTGAAATACGACACCGTTTCGCGCACCGGGTGAGCCCGCTTGCAGAGTGGGTTGCGCCGCGTGCCGGAAACGATCCGTATCCGCCCTCACAGGGGTCTCTGGAATCCTGCCCGTTGATATCCCGAATTCCGCGTCATCCAGCCATGGATCACGGATTCGGAGGTCATCGTAGCGTCAGGACTATGGGGACCGTAGCAAAGTGGGAAAAGCGTGTCAAGGAGACGCGCAAGGCAGTGACACCGGAGGAGGGCTCCGGAAGTATCATCTGCGACAGCGTGTCGCATTGCTGGCCGGCCACTTCACACCCGCAGAGACATGAACTGGGCGGCCGGTGTCTGCCTGTCTCCATGCAGCAACGATGCCAGCGTTGTCATGGCGCACTTTCCCATAACGACGCCGATCTTCTGCCACGCCCGGCCCTCCATCGCCCGATAAACCGCCACGGTGTCACAGATTTTGTTGAACGTGCGCGGCCAGTTGTGGTCGGCTCTGTTCTATCGTGACTCCGAGGCACAGCCTTGAATTATGATGTACGGCATTCATGCACAAGGTGTGGCGGTAGTGACCAGCATGGTGTAAGCGCTAACGGCTCTTGGCGTCTGGGGGGGCTTTATTGATCCTGGGGTTCGCTGGTTTGCCGGCGCCGGCGAAAACGGGCGTTGGTTCCGGCCTGCGCCTCGGCGTCGGCCTCGCGGCGCTGGGCGGTCGCGGTATCGAGTTCTTCCTGAACCTGTTCCAGGCGAATGCGAACCCGTTGCTCGTGGAGGTACCAGATGTCGCGGTGGAGCGACGCGTCGGCCTGTCGCAGCTCGTCGAGGTAGGTGTTCAGGTCGGACACGCGATAGGAGATATCCCGGTGTAGCTCGGCTGCCTCCTCCAGGCGTTCATTGAGACGGTCGACCCGCTCTTCGAACGTCTGGCGGAGCTGTTCGAAGCGGGCATCAGTTTCCTGGCGGGCATCATCATACATGTCGATTACCTGGTCATGGTTCCCGGTGATCTGGTCGACGAACCGGGCAAGATCCTGCTGCAGGGCAAGCTCCCCGGCCCGCAGCTCGTCGAGCGTGGGATCGACATGAACGAGGCCACGTCGCGTGTCTTCCAGGGAGTCGTAGATGTGGGCCAGATCGGCTCGCAACTCGTCGATCCGGACGCTGTAGCTCTCCGCGACCTCATGCACCCGGGCGGTGCGCCGCCGCCCTTCCTGGTCGACGATCTTGATCGCGTCCTCGGCCCGGATGATGTCTCGCCGGAACCCGTCGATTTCCGAGCGGACGCTTTCGATTCCGTCCCGGAGGCCATGCGTGACGGCGCTTGTGCGGTCACCGAGCGCGGATAGGTGCTCGATCATGGTGACGAGCTCGTCGAACTTCTGCTGGTTCTGGCTGGTGTCGTCCACCTTGCGGCGGGATGCGTCGAGCAGCTCGGTGACATGAGCCTGGAGCGAGCGGATCGGACGGATGCCGTCGTCGATATGCGCTTCCAGATCCTGAATCAGTTGGCGGGTGCGATTCTCATCCAGTGCCCGGGCCTGCGCGTTCTGTTGCGCTTCCTTGCGAATCTGCTCGATGGCGAGCTTCGCCTGGGCAACAGTCCCCTCCTGGTGCTTGAGCTGCTCCTGGTCGCGCGTCTGGCGGCTGGCGAGCTCACGCAGCGCCATCCTGAGCTCGTCAACCTGGTTCTGCAGGGCGATGGTGCGAGCCTCGTCGCGCCGCCGGTCGTCCTCCTGGCGGTACGGGGAGACGCCCGGGCCCGGCTGTCCGCCTGGTCCTGGGGAGGTGTTGGGCTGGGAGGATGAGTTTGCCATCGATTCTGGGTCCTCGTCGGTAAAGCGAGTTTCGCCTGTTCGGTCCTGATGAGTCGTCGTCATGTCGGATGCTCGGATGAACGCCTGGCTGGAATCCATCCTCGCCGGAAGCTCCTCGCCTCGCCACGGCAGCGATATTCTTGCCCCTTTTGCCGCCTCCAGCCGATGCGGAGCGTCATCCCTGCCGTCAGCCCGCAATGGGCGTCCGAACGCCCGGCGCCTCCAGCCGTCAATGTTGTCGTACGCCGGGCATGCACCCGATGGCGCCATGCGTCTCCGTCAAGCATACGGGACATCGTACCGGCATGCCGGTCAGGAGGCGGGGTGGTCGAACACCTCGATCGCGTCCGCAACGCACCGGCCGAGCGCACGCGGGTTGTAGCCGCCTTCGAGGACCGCGACCAGCCTGCCACTGCAGACTCTTGCGGCGAGCTCGACGGCGAAGGTGGCCATCTGCCGGAATCCGTCGTCGGTGACGGTCATGCCACCCAGCGGGTCGTCCCGGTGCGCATCGTAACCGGCGGAGATCAGGAGCAGGTCCGGCCGGAAGGCGGTGATGGCAGGGGCGATCGTTTCCTCCAGGTGTTTCAGGTACAGCGCATCGCCCGTCCCTGCCCGCAGCGGGATGTTGAGCGTGGTTCCCTTGCCCGGACCCTGCCCCGTTTCATGGCTCGCTCCTGACCCGGGGTAGAACGGCCACTGGTGCAGCGAGCAGTAGAGCACGTCCGCCTTGTCATAGAAGATGTCCTGCGTGCCGTTGCCGTGATGGACATCCCAGTCGAGGATCGCGACCTTCATGGCGCCCACGGTCAGTGCATGAGCGGCGGCGATGGCAACGGTGTTCAGGAGGCAGAATCCCATCGGGCGCGAAGGCGTGGCATGGTGGCCGGGCGGACGGGCAATGACGAAGGCTCGCCGTGCTCCTTGCGCAAGGACCGCCTCGACCGCGGCGATTCCGGCGCCAGCCGCGAGGCGAACGACATCGACGGATTCTGGCCGCACCACGGTGTCCGAATCGATCCATCCTCCTCCCTGGGTGGCGATCGATCCCAGGGCACCCAGCATTTCGGGGTCGTGAACGCGGGCGACGGCTTCCGGGGTGGCCATATCGAACGGCACCACAGGGCGGTCCCGCAGCAGGTTCCGCGTCTCCAGTTCCCTCTCGATGGCGAGGATGCGTCCCGGGTTTTCCGGATGGCTGCCGGTGTCGTGCTGGGTGAAAGCGTCCGAGCGAAAGAGCAGGGTCTGGTGTGGGGTGGGCATGGTACGGACCTCGATTGGCGGTGAATGGGTGCCACGCTGGAACGCACCGTCAGGAAGGTGGCGCCGGGGTGCGGTCTGGAGAATGCGCCTTGCTGGCACGGCGTCGTGTTTTCCACGGTCCGGAGAAAACGCGTGGCCTGGCTGCCTGAACATCGCTTGCTGTCGTCCGGTTTCCTAACGGGATCCGGGCAAGCCCGATCGACCGTGCCAAGTCCTTCGACAGCGGCATCGGGGCGGCGACCCTGCCTGCCCGCCCGCCGTGCTCCGTGGCGGTCCCTGTGGCGCGGAGCGGTCCACCTTTCTCTCCATCTGGACGGGAAGGGCTCAGGACCCCGTGCGACGTGGTGCCGGAGCGGGCGCATCTGGCGGCCGGGAGCGGGCCCGCGTGCCATGGAGAGGTGCTTTTCGGCCTTTCGGCAGGCTGCCGGGTCTGCGGATCGGGATAATCTTCTGAGACGGCGAGGGGGAGCGTCGGTCGGTCGCAAGGCGGGGGAGGGAATCCGGGAGGCGGAGCGGGCGGGAAGGTCGGTGCAGGAAGCTGGTCGGGCCGATCCAGGAATACAGCAACGCGCCGCCGATCGGAATGCACAGGATGACCAGGCCCCACAGCACCTTGTTCCCACCGCGGACACGTGGGCGATGAACGAGATCGCGCATCGCGTGGAACATCAACGCGTATTGTGCCGCTCCAAAGCCAACGATCACCGTGGCGAGCAGGAGCGTTTGCAGGGACATGGGGCTCGCTCTTCCGGACAACGAAGCGGCCGGAACCACATTCGGCTCCGGCGGGACGCCTCTGCGTCTGACAGGCACGATCAGATCACCTGTTCAGGCGAACGGGTGATCTGCGCTTCGAGGTTCAGTATAGAAGAGAAGTGCGTACCCCGCGATTGTACGTTCGCAACTGGAGCATCACTCCATTGGCTCGATGAAGTCCTGGACCACGAACCCGATCTCTCCCGATTCGATCACCTCGACCGGGTACCAGAGGTACCCGTCCGCGTTCTGTCCCTCTCCGGTAACCACCAGCTCCGTGCCGAGCGCCAACATGGCCACGATCTCGGCGGAGGCTGACGGCTCCGCCCGGAGATTCACGGACGATTCCGTGATCGCCACGGTGTCTCCCGCCGCAAGATTCCGTGGCTCGGCGGTTGCCGCCGGATCAGCATCGGCGGCACTGCCGCCGACGAACGCGATGTAGCGTGGGGATCCTCCTATGTGGAATGGAAGGACGCGGATCAGGTCCGGTGATGCATAATCGGCGATCTCGAACGCCGCCCACCCGCTGCCGGAAGCGCCGGGCAGGTACTCCCGGCTGACATCGGGGTTCGGGGGCGTCAGCGTGATGGTGTGATCCCACGGTTCGCCATCCGGGCTGGCGATCGCCAGCGCGCTGGTGGAGAAAAAGGCCGGATACGGGCTGACGTTGGTGACGGAGACGCGCAGCCCGATCATCGTGCCGCCATTGAGGACCCCTTCAAGGCCGAGAGCGCGGAGCCGGAAATCCGCCGAGTCGATGACGGCCTGGTCATAGATGACCTCCTCAACGGTCACCTCCCAGCCGCCGGTGCGGACCGTCTCGCCGATCGCCACCGGACGCGCGGGATAGGCACCGGCATCGGAGTCCGGCAGGCCCGTCGTGGTCACGAGGGCCGGGGCGGTGGACGGCGAGAGCGCGAAGATGGTGTCTGCCCAGTTACCACCTAAAAAGGGGCTGTCGAACCAGAGCGTCGCCGAGGCAGGGTCGTCAACAAGAAACGGGATCCATCCCTCCAGCGCTTCACCGGCCCCGACGACCCCCTGCAGCGCCGGCTCCGGCATGTCGATGGTCGGAGGTCGGCGCAGGACGCCATCCGTGCCGGTCGCCGCGAATTCCGACAGGTTTATGGCGCGTGGCCCATCCGACAACGACTCCGCGGTCATGCGCACCGCGAGGTAACCGAGACCGTCCGCGGCGGGCGCATTTTCGGCATTGGCTTCCTGGACCAGGGCGGCGGCATCCGCGCCGCCCTGGACCTCCATGACGGTGAAGCGCCACGGTCCGACGTCAGCGGGGTGCCCAAGGGGAACGAGATTCCCGGGACTGGTATCCGCTTGTGCCAAGGAGCGATGGTCGCGTTTTCCACCAATAGAGG
>DASYVY010000659.1:0-3435 GCA_035936535.1 Thermomicrobiales bacterium
GACGTTGACCACGATCTGGAGCCGTCGGCTCACACGGGTGCCGAATGTGCCGTAGGCAATCGCGCCGACGAGACTTCCTGCGCCAAAGCCGCTCATGATGATGCCGAGCGCAGTCGCCGAGTTGAACTGGACCTTCGCAAAATAGGGCAATGCACCGGAGACACGCGGCGCGAAGGTGCCATTGACCATCACGGCGGCGAACACGATTGTCCTCAGCGCCGAGTTCCTCCAGAGCCAACTCGCCCCCTCACGGATGTCCTGCATCAGGGATTCCCCTGAGGGCGCGTGTACTTCCAACTCGGGAACGAACAGGGCCATCCCCACTGCCAAGACCGCGAATGCCAGGGCGTTGAACCAGAGGACGTTGAGGGCTCCGAGGCTTCCGACAAGCACTCCTGCAATGGCGGCTCCAAAGAGGGCCGTAAGCGACTGGTTGACGCCGTAGATGGAGTTGACGCGCTCCAGCGGGATCCCGGCACGTGCAGCCAGGCGAGGCAGCATGGTGCTGCGCGCCGTGTCGCCGGGCGAGTCGAAAACGGCGCCAAGAAACATCAGGAGCAGCAGTAGGGGGAAGTTCAGGACGCCCAGCATGTAGAGCAGCGGGACGAGGGCGACGGTAATGCCGCTCAAGGTGTCCGAGAAGACCGACATCTTGCGTGCGCTCATACGATCCGCAATCGCGCCACCGAAGAAGGTCATGACGATCGAGGGAAGCAACGTGGCCGCAGCGGTAAGACCGGTCCAGGTGGCGCTGCCGGTCAGGGTGAGGACGAACCAGGGTATGGTGATCGCCGTCAGCTGATTGCTGAAGAGGGAAATGAAATTGGTGCCGATCATCGTCGTCAATGGACGACGGGCGTCGGAAAACCAGCCAGCGGATACCGCCGGCTGGTTGGTAGCTGGGATCACGGCCTGCCGCTTGTTGGATATCCTCGTCACGCGTGACGCGCGGGACCCATTTGCGCCGCCGGGATCGAGGGAAGCGAATCGGCCGGCGTGCTCTGGGCGTAGCCTCGAATCCGCTCACCGGCATGGATCAGCGCCACACCGATCGCCACCCGAAGCCGTGACGAGGCCCGGGGTATGCGGCTGCTGCGTGCGTCTTCGCGAATGCGCTCCTGCCGATAGGTAACGGATGCCTGGATGACCTCTGGATCGTTCTCGAACATCATGATTGTGCCTCCGGGGTGGGTTCGTGCCAGAAAAAAGACAATAGGGTCCCGGTAGGGTCACCGCTCTCGATGTCGAGCGTGCTGACCCGAATCTCCGTACTCGTGGTTGTTAGTGCCGCGCCTCTCGGCCTGGCGTGCGCTACTGCGTCGACCTGCCCTGGTCGTCCCCGTCAATCTGGGCCAGCGCCTCGTCGACGGTCATCTCCCCCCGCTGCACTGCCTCCAGTAGCCGGAGACGTCGCTGCCCGATCGTCTCAGGGGCATCGGTGGGCCGGCTCATCGCGATCGGCTCGGTTTCGTCGCTCCCTGCGCGGTTCGTAATCGGCTCTGTGACGCGGTCCGAAGCGTGGTTGGTGACAGGACTGGTGACATCACCATCGGTCTGCGCCCCCATGGGTGGAACAGGCGGGACCGGTGGGACTGGAGGCACCGGGGGAATCCCCGTTGGCGCAGTTGGGGGTGTCGGTATGCGCACCTCTTCGGTCTCGAGGGAGGCGGATGTCCGGTCCCGTGTGCGGTCCCTTGTTCCTCGACGCTCTCCAGCCTCGTCCATGTCGTTCACCACCTGGGCGATTTTCTGGGTCACGGACGAGACCCAACCCTTGGCCTTCTCCCAGTCGAAATCCGCAGTGACCTGTGTCCCGCCGGTCTCGTCCGTGTGGTATTCCGGTTGGGCGTTCTCTCCGCCCTCCTTCTCTTTTTGGGCATCCTGGGGAACTGCTTCCTTGACCATCGTGACTGTCGGATCCGTGGTGGCCGTCGCCCTGAGATCGCCGCTGACCGCCTTGACGCGGATCTCGGGACCCTCGTTGCCTGCCGCGAGCTGCCAGGTTCGCTTGCCCGTGGCAGGCGTCCATGCACCAGAAACTTTCGTGTCTCCACTCACTGCCCGGAAGTTCAGGCTGGCTCCGGTCATTGGCAGGGTCGTGTTGAGCACGATATCGCCACTTACGGTGTCGAACGTGTAGCTGGTGCGGTTGTTGAGCGTGACATCTGCATGGACATCGCCGCTCACGGTGGTCACCCGGGCGTTTTTCATGGTCAGGCCATCCACACGGATATCGCCATTGACCGCGCGAAGGGCAGTCCAGGCCTCACCGCCCTCGACATGGATGTCGCCGTTGGCGGTATTTGCTTCGATGCTGCCGGTGACATTGGCAAGACTGACATCCCCGCTTGCGCTATGGGCCGAGAGCTTGCCGTTGATGCGGTCCAGACGAACATCGCCGTTTGCAGTCGTCACCGAGACTCGTGCCGAGATATCGGCAGCCTGGACATCCCCGCTTGCCGTTCGTACCGCGACCGAGGATCCGTCAGGGAGCTCGCGCGGCAATTCGATCCGGATGTCAAAGGCGGCGTGCGTGCTGAACTTGAGCTTCTTGAAGTCCCACTCGTCTGGATTGAAACCCTCCTTCAAATGGTTCCTGACTTTCTTGGCGAGATCACCCACGGTATTGGCGATCTGCCAGTTGGGATGGACCGAGATCCTGTTGCCATCCACCTCAAGTTCCATGTGCGTCTCGTCATCACCCCGCTTTGAATCCGTGCGCTCGGTAATGATCTCCACATCGGTGCGACTGCTGGTCATGATTGAGATATCACCGCTGGTGTTGCTGACCGATAACACAAGCGGCTGGTCGGGGAGGACACGCACCTGCTGCCGTGTGGTTCCCGAGTCGTCCCTGGTCATGAGTGAATCATTGGTCATGGTGTTGTTACCCTTTCTAATGAACATCTTGTCCCGGTTCGTAGGGCGGTCCCCACGGAACACCCGTTTGAAGGAAGATCAGCTGCGTGGCTCGACCGCGATCACGATGTGGTCTTCGCCGTCGTGGAGGTCGACGAGTTTGCCGACGTATCCGGATTCGATGGATTCGCGAATGATTCGTGCGTCCGGTACGCGACCGGGCGCGAAGCGCTGGGCCATCTTGAGGCCCACCTCGACCAGACCGAGCGGAAGAACGATGTCGATGTCAGCGTTACGCTTTCCTGATTCCTTGATCTGGATGCGGACGTTTCGCGGACCGACGGGTGTCTGGCTCGTACTGGCCTGCGCACGGTCGGACCGGTCCAGCGACTCAAGCAGACGGGCACCTTCATCGGGGGTGATCGTCTTCGATTCCACCATGCGGAGGACCTCCAGACGGTCGGCCGAGATACCGCCAGGATCCCGTGAGGGTTCTGTCATCAACCCTTCCTTTCGCCGAGTGCGGCGAGGCGTCTCGCGGCGTCTTCAGCGGAGATGCGCTTGTTCTGGAGCGCT
>DASYVY010000660.1:0-7885 GCA_035936535.1 Thermomicrobiales bacterium
ACATTATACACATCGACCGTCCCTGCTCGTTTTGAGCCTTGCCCGTTGGGCAACCGCAGGGTGGTCAAGAGGCACGGCAAGGAGCCCACTTTCGATCGGCCAGGCAGCCATGGAGGCACGTCGGCTACAAAAACAGGGCTCAGGATCGCCCGACCAGAGGGGCAAAGGCACATTCTGAAACATGGAGGGTCGACGGGCAGTCAGGCGGGTGCAGCCCGTTCGTGTCTTCCGGATGCCGCGTTGACGCCCGATCAGCCCGTGCCAGGCAGGGATCAGCGTGTGCCCATCATCTGTCCGGAGTCTATACAGGGACGCGTCCCCGGAACAGCGAGGATCAGCACCAACACACGCCAGTGCCGGGCGTGAACCGAGGCCCGGCCGGGTACACTCCCCGGCCAGGTTCCGGGGGGGCAATCGTTTGTGTCAGAGATACCCGCAGGTTCCAATTTCGCGGGTGGAAGCCCCGCGTGGTTGCCTGCAACAGGCGATGGTATCTACTTTTAGCCGAGCCAACAGCACTTCAGCGCATGCCGCCCGGGCCACGAGCTATCCCCAGGAGATGGCCTGCCGGATCGAATTCCGGGGCCCGAGGACAGTTCTACCGCCCTCGGGCCGGGCTTTAGAACAGGGATGTCTGTTCCGGCCGTTGCTCCTGCTCGGATTGCACTTCGCGCGCATGCTCCTGCTCGGCCAGAAGCTTGGGCAACTTGCTGAAATCTTCCTCGATGACCGCCTTCAACGATCCTTGATGAAGACCTGCCGCGGGATGGTACATCGGCACCACGAGCCGGTTTCCGAACCGCTTGGCCTGGCCATGGATGCGAGAGATACGCTCCCCCGGAAAGTACTTGGACATGGAGAATCGACCCAGCGTCACGATGACTTCAGGATCGATCACCGCAATCTGTCGCTCCAGATACATCGAGCATGCCAGGATCTCGTCAGGCAGCGGATCGCGATTGCTTGGCGGCCGGCATTTCACAACGTTCGTGATGAAGACCTCCTCCCGGTTAAGTCCGGCCTTGGCCAGCAACTCGGTCAGGAACTTCCCGGACGCTCCGACAAACGGCTTTCCCTGTTGGTCTTCGTGCCAGCCGGGTCCTTCGCCAATCAGCATGATGCGGGCCTGGTCGTTTCCTTCTCCAGGAACAGCATGCGTCCGGCTTCGCGAGAGTTCACAGAGCGGGCAGCCCCGCACTTCTTCAGCGATGATGGGCAGGCTGTCAGGCGTTTCCGAACTCGCCATGGAGTTTCCTTTCACAGGTAGTGGTAGTGGCATGTGTCGTCGGCTCGGAGTATAGCGAACCATCCCCGTGACCCCGCGCCGTCGATTACGACATCGATCTTGTCCTAACCGGGACTGCACGGACCCGGGAGGGCCCGGCGCGCTTGGGGTGTCAACACGCCCGACCCGGTCCATGTGCCGAAACGCAAGACCAGGCCCCCGAACCAATCCGGGAGCCTGGTCTCTTGAACTTCCTGTAGAGCGATGCGCAGTGTCAGAACGCCGCCGGGGACAGATCTACAACAGATGCGGCATCACGAACCCGTCACCGGAAGCGCCATGGCCTGCATCGCGCCGTCGGCCCGCTCGAACGCGAGATAGACGGTTCCACCGGTCGACCCATTGGCCGCCAACTCCACAGTGACCGGCGAACCGGCTGTCACCCGCTGGCTGGAACTGGAGACAACGGTGCCATCCGCCACGAAGAAGAGATTCGCGGTCCCTTCGCTGGCACTTTCGACTTCCACCGATACCTGCCCGTTTTCGATGGCGAGGTCATTCACGACCTCGATCCCTTCGCCATCGGGCACGGTTGGCTGTCCTGCCAGCCCGACCCCATCGTCCGCCGCCTGCGCGATGGACTGCGGGGAATCGATGCTTCGCGCGACCTCCAGCGGCATCCGTGGCTCCTCTGGCTCCGTCCGGGCGTCTGCTGGCGGTGTGTACCCCTCGAAGTCAACGAGACCCCACCGGTACGGGTCCCCCTGCACGCCATTCCAGGTCGACCAACCGAGCCGGGTCTGCCCGGTCAGGTCATTTGTGTCCGAATCGTAGATGAAGATGTTCATCGCCGCCTGATCCGGGTCGATATCCGCCGGCAGCGCATCCCACGGGATCAGCGTCTCCAGAACATAGCCCGTATACGGTTCGCTCACCGTACTGGCGACCTCGAAACCTGGCGCGGTTGTCTCGACCGGTCCCTGGAAGGCATCGGCGTCCCGATATGCCGCTGCCGTCCCTTCCTCGGTCGTCGGGAACACACCAACCTTGAAGGTTGCGGACGTATTTTCGGCGGTGCCAAGCGGATCGATCGCGATCTCGACCGAATCCGTTCGCCAATGGCGCTTCGCGTCTTGCTGCGGGAGGACGGTTCCCAACGTGTCGTCGGTGACCTCAACGGCAACGTAGATACCTTCTTCTCCCCAGGTCACATACCCGGTTCCAGAGGCGTCTTCGGGCGAATCCGGATCATCGCCTTCCCAGACTCGGCTGAGGTCCAGCGGTTCTCCGGTGTACTCATCGGTCCCGATCTGTCCATCGATGACCGGTGCCGTAGCAGCTTGGGGCACCGTCGTTGTCGGGACGAGATTGATGCCCGCCGACTGCACCGATGAAACACCCGCCGCTTCCGTCGTGATCTCGACCGCGTAGGTCCCTTCGTCGCCGCCCTCGTTGGATGTTGCGAGCGTCGTGTCCGTGTTGCGGACGGTGAACGAGACGCTGGTAGTCTCACCAGCGGCAAGCGATTCGAACGGCATGGACGGCGTCTCTGTCTCGAAACCTTCCGGAAGCGAGACAGTGACGGTACCGCTCTGTTCCTCGGCCGTGTTGTTGACGATATCGATGCTCAGTTCCTGCTCGCCACCGAGTCCGATCGGGGCCACTGGCGTTATCAGGCTCTGGAGCTCCGGAACCCCGACGCTCTCCGCCCATTCCTGGAATTGCGCGATCTGCGGCAACGGCGCCAAGGTTGCGGAGACCGGAGGAACGACCTGCACGACTTCGCTGGTCACGCCGATTCCACCCCCGGCTCCAACGGACGCGCCGATCGTGTATCGCGTATTGACCTCGGCGTCCTCCGGCGGAATGATCGTGAACTCCTGGGTCAGCTCTCCGTCGTCAGTCTCCGTGACCACCGGCGTGGCGTCTTCCCCTGCCGCGGCGGCCTGCTCCGCTTCCTCGGCACCAACCACTTCCCATCCCGTCGGAGCGACCAGGGTGACAAACGCCTCGGAGGTGTCCACGTCACCGGGCACCTGCAAGTGCGATGTCACCGTGAACGGCTCGCCCGCCTGCACGTCGAACGATTCGGTGGTCAGGTACAGCTGCGAGCCAAGAGGGAGCCCCCGGGTGTTGTCGACCACAGCGTTTTCAAGAACGGCGGTGATGCTTTCGACATTGGTTGCCAATGGAACACGGCTGTCGATCAGCGTAAAGAAGTCGCAGGTGATCTCCGCGGGATCGGTTTCGGCATCGGGGAATGCCGCCCAGCCCTGCGAGGCATAGGTGCGTTGTGCTTCCCGCTCGACATCCGCCCAGGTCCTGCCACCGTTGGCGTCGGAGGTATTGCCCGCCCAGACACCATAGACGATGTCGGTTGGATCGGCCGGAGCATAGGTCGTTGCGCAGTCCGGCCCGGGCTGCCCCTCTCCGGCTCCGCCGGCCCGGAAGATCTTGCTGACCTCCCATGTCGACAGCCCTTCCTCGGATAGCTGTTCCGGGAAGGCCGATTCATCCGCCGCGGCATAGAACGCTTCAACCGCCAGCCTGGCGGCAATCTGGTGATGGCCATGATTTCCGGGCGTCGGCGACGGATTCATGGTGGTGATGACTTCCGGCTGGGTCGTTCGGATAATCCTGACGACACGCTCCAACGTGTCGTTGTAATCCCACACTTCTTGTGTCAGCGGAGCGCTGACGGTGTAGTAGAAGTCGACCTTGTCGAGGTTGTAGATGTGCTCGATCCCGGCCAGGCCGACCGCCCGGCGCTCTTCGTCCTCGCGGAGGAGGCCGAGTGCCGGTCCCTCCTCCGTGCCGACCGCATTACCGCCGCCCTCACCACGTGTCACCGTGATGACACCGACTTCAGCGCCCGCCTCTTCTCCCCATTGGCCATAGGTAGAGAGCCCGCCCGCTTCATCGTCCGGATGGGCACCGATGAACAGCACGTCGAGATCGACGGGACCCGACGTTCCGGAATCCGTCACTGGCGTTGCCGAGTCGATCGGCGTCGCGTCGACGATTGGGGTCGCTGGATCTACCGGCGTCGCCTGGCCCTGCGCCGCCATGGCCGATGTCACCAGCGACCCGAACACCAGGGAAATGACGGCAATCAATGCCACGACCATCCGCAGGAAACGCTGATGCATGGGTGCCCCTCTCGTGTAGCCACAGTCTCGCAATACGTTCTTGGCCTGTTCCATTACAGAACCACAGATTGTCCTTCAGGGCAAGCCCCGCTGAGATGTTGCGAGGCCATGATTGGGCGTAAGCCTCAGCCCTTGAGCGCGCCCTGAGTGAGGCCCCGCACCAACTGCCTCTGGAACAGGAGAAAGATAACGGTGAGCGGCAGGAAAATGATCGTGGCACCGGCGGCGAGGACGGGAAGGTTCGAGGTGTACCGCTGCTGGAAGTAGAGCAGACCCAGTGGAAGCGTGTGGTATGACGGGTCGATATTGACCACCAGAGGAAGCAGGAACTCGTTCCATGTCCAGATGAAGAACAGCAGCGCCAGCGTCCCGATCAATGGTCTGGAGAGGGGCATCATGATCTGCCAGAGCGTCTGCCAGGAGGTGGCACCGTCCAGCGTGGCCGCTTCTCCGATTTCCCCCGGAACCGAGGCGAACGCCTGTCGCATCAGCAACGTGCCGAACGACATGCTGAGCGCGATCTGGGGCAGGATCAGCGCCCAAAGGCTGTCGAGAAGCCCCATCTCCCGCAACAGGTAGTACAGCGGCACGACCATCGCTTGCAGCGGCACCACCATCCCAATCAGGAAGTAGGCAAACAGGAGGTTCGAACCGCGAAATTTGAACCGTGCGAAGGCGTACCCCGTCATTGCCGAGAGGAGCACCGAAGGGATCACGACCGCGACCGCGACGATGCCGCTGTTGAGGAAGAACCTACCGAAGCGGCCCTGGACCCACGCTTGCCGGTAGTTGTCCCAGATCGGGTCCTCCGGTAACCGGAATACGCCCTGAACCAGCTCCGGCATGGTTTTCAATGACGCGAACACCGTGATGATGAAGGGCACGATCGCGACGAGGCAACCAACGATCAGCAGCACATAGGCAATCCACCGCTTAGGCATTGTCGTCACCGAACACACGGAGGACCAGCAGTGACAACACAAGCGTCACCACCGCCAGGAACACCGCGATCGCCATCCCGTACCCGGCGCGGTTCGAGCCAAAAGCGCTGTTGATCATATACAGCGCCAGCACACTGGTCCTGTCCCCGGGTCCGCCGTCGGTCGTCGCCTTGATTACATCGAACGCACGGAGCGCGTTGATGAGATTCACGGAAAGCACGACCGCGATCTCGCGACGAAGCCCAGGCAGCGTCACCGCAAGGAACTCCTGCCACCCATTTGCGCCATCGAGCCTGGCCGCATCATACAGATCGGCCGGGATCTTCTGCATGCCGGCAACGAACACGACATAGCAGAAGCCATAGGCAGCCCAGGCGCCGATCATCCCGATCGTTGGCAATGCCAGGCGAAAGTCTCCCAGCCAGGTCGGAGGAGTGAATCCCAGCCGCTCCAGGACATCGTTGACCGGCCCGAACACGGGATTGAGAAGCCACCGCCAGACAACTCCGATCAGCACGCCCGGCATGATGTACGGCAGGAACAATCCCGCCTGGAAGATCGCCGCCCCGCGGATCTTCATCTGGTGAACGATCGCGGCGGGTACAAGCCCGAGGATCGCCGGGAGGATCACGAAGTAGGGAATGAGCAGCAGGTTGTGCCAAAGCGCCACCCAGAAGCGCTGGTCGCGGAAGGCGGTCAGGTAGTTGTCCAACCCGACGAACGCCGCCGTATTCCACGACACACCATTCCATGCGGTCAGGCTCAGGACTACCGCACCAGCGACCGGTACCGCCAGGAATATCGTGAAGACGAGGAGGCCCGGCAGGAGATAGAAGTAGGGCTCCAGCAAGGAGCCCCATGATCCGCGTTTTGCCCTTGGAACAGACTGGGAAGAAGGAACGGTGGTCTCCATCATTCCTTCTTCCCGTCGGGGTTGCTAGGCGAACGACGCCGCATAGAACTCTTGCAGCGTTGTGGCGAACTGGTCCGCTGTCATCTGTCCACCCAGGAGTTCCTGCAGAGCGGCCGTCAGCGGATCGTAGAAATCCGGGGCGGCCCAGTCCAGATAATGGCCAATCGCATCGGCCTCAAGCGCCGCGTTCCAACTGGTGTAGAGATCACCGGAGACGGTGTTCGGCTGGATCTTGTCCGCAGGAATCTCTCCCGCCGGAAGCGACCCTGCCTCGATGAAGAGGTTGAAGGCCTCCTCCGAGACCAGATGATCCAGGAACTTCGCCGCGAGATCGGGATCATCGGCGTTGGTCGTGATGCTGTATGGAATGCCGACCCCGCCCACGTGAAGGACGGTGCCGCCACTCTCCAGAGGTGGCATCAAGAAGAATCCGGCGTTCTCGCCAAGGCCCTCCTGGACCTGGGCTGCCGCCCAGCTTCCCTGCAGGAGAACCCCGCCCACGCCGGAGGTAAACAGCGCCGTAGCATCGTCGCCACTGGTCGCCTCGAAGCCGTTCATGAAGTACCCGGCATCTCGCCACTCGATCACCTTCGCAGCGGCGTTGACGATCGACGGGTCCTCAAACCCGACGCTGGGCGGCGTGGCGACCGAGGCCGCGGCGGGAGTCGCGCCAAGTGTTCCGGCGGGGGTTGCCAGCGGCGCATCGACATCTCGTCGGTAGATCAGGCTGTCGAGGAACTCCCGGGTCGTCATCGTCCCATGAATCTCGCCGAACAGGTGGATCGCCTGCCACTTGTCGAGGTTGCCAAAGACCAGGGGCTCCTGCCCGGCCTCCCGGAGAGCGCCGAGCAGTGTCTCGAACTCGGCGACCGTCGTCGGTACGGCGAGCCCGTTGTCCGCGAATATCTGGCGGTTGTAGTAGAATCCGACGATCTCCGACTCCGCCGAGATCCCCCACAGGTGTCCCGCCCCGAAGACCCTGCCATCGGCACTGTAGCGATTCCGCGCCTGCAGACCGGCGGCAAATCGATCGTTCCAGCCGTATTCCGTCGCGTAATCCGAGAGCGAGACAAGCTGGCCA
Source organism: Thermomicrobiales bacterium (assembly GCA_035936535.1). GTDB lineage: Bacteria > Chloroflexota > Chloroflexia > Thermomicrobiales > UBA6265 > CADCWJ01. The sequence goes on from DASYVY010000660.1 coordinate 7,310, forward strand.
CCCCGGATCATCGGCCCCATCAGTGACTCGCCATTATTGACCTGCGAGACATCCGGCCCCTGGTTGCCCTCAACAGATCGCGGCAACGTCGAGGTCAACTCCTCGGTGGTCCACCCGCGGTGTTCCACCTGCACGCCGGCATTGGCCTGCTCGAAGCTGTCGCCCAGTGCTTCGACCACGCCACCACGGATCGGGTCGTTGAGCGTGTCCCAGAACGTCAGTGTGCCCGCTTGTGCCGCGGCCACAGAAACGCCGACCGGGAGCGTTGCCCCCGCGGCGACACTGCCTGCCACAATACCTGTTCGCTTCAAAAGATCGCGTCTATCCATCTTCGATAGTTCTCCCTGGTAATTGCGCGCGCGAAGAACGAGCGTCCGGGTTGATGGTGAAGATGTCACTGGAAAGGGTCGTCGGACGCATGAACCTTCATCATGTCATACGGCCTTCTCAAGCGTCAATGCGGTCGACGGCCTGCTATCTCGTGGACATCGAGGGCTTCAGGCGGAGGAATGCACCTCAGCACCGCTGACCGGCGGTCCATCAATGTGTCCGGACAGGGCAACCTGGGCCTGGGCC
>DASYVY010000661.1:0-2926 GCA_035936535.1 Thermomicrobiales bacterium
TCCTGATGTCGCGCCCGGTGAGGTACGGATGTACCTGCAGCAAGCTTGAGCGGTATCGGGCGAATGTGCTCTTCTTAACGGCCCCGGGAAGGACCTTCTCGAGGAAGTACCGCGCTCGCCTCCCTGGAGCTCTCGCGCCAGGCGGAGCGGATCGTCGCTGCGGCGCCGAAACTGCTCGCCGTGTCGAGCCCGGACGAGCAGGCCGAAGTCTCGGATGAGATCGCCGGAGAGGTCGTTCGCCTCCACCAATTGCATCGGAGCCTCGAAGGGCGGGTCGATCAGGCGAGCCTGGCGGCGCTGCAGGGCGACATCAGCCAGAGAGCGGCTGTAGCGGTTCTTTGATCGCGGTTGGCGGGTCAAGGGACATGGTGGACCGCCGGGGTCATGGTTCTTTCCGAGGTCCCGATCGGTGGCGATGGGCCTCATGATGGTGTCGGAGGCAGGATGTCTCCAGGTCCACAGCGAGGTCGTGAGGACGCCTCGACCGCTACAGCGAGATCATCCGACCACCGTCCCGGCGGGACCGGTGACCCGCTCGTTAGAGCAGGTTCGCTGATCCGCTGGTGCAATCAGGCTTCGGCCATGGTGGCCTCCTGGCTCCAACGGAACGAGCTTCCATCTGTCCAGATCCGGAAGAGAATCACCGCGAGCTTGCGCGCGACAGCGACCGCTGCCTTCCGATAGCCCTTGCGTGCGGCAAGCCTGACGCCCCAGCTCTTGAGCGCCGAGAAGCGGGTGACCCTGGACAGCAGGGCGCACGCCGCTTCGTAGAGACAGGCGCGCAGCATGGGGTCACCAGACTTGGAGATCCGGCCCGAGTAGTCGACCTGGCCGGATTGGAAGCGGCGCGGGGTCAGCCCGACATAGGCCGCGACGCTGGCCGAGGTCTTGAAGCGGTCGGGCTGGTCGATCACCGCGATGAAGGCGGCAGCCGTGATCGGGCCGATCCCCGGCACGGTCATCATTCGCGCGATCAGCTCGTGGTCTCGCGCCCATCGTCGTACGGCGCCATCGAGCTGCTCATATTCGCGGCAGACGACTTCGTGGGCTTCGAGGAGCGCCTCGAGCGCCACCCTCAATGCTGGCTCGTCAGGCGCTGCCAACCGAACCTGGTCACGAAACCCCGCCCGTTCTCTGCCAGGCTTGATTTGGCCGAGCTTCACGCCGAACGTCTTGAGCATCCCCCGAGCCTGACCTTCGAGATCCTTGCGGATCCGGATCAGACGATCACGAGCAGCGATCAGTGCACGCAGGCGGTCGCTGATCAGGCTCTTGACGTGGATCTCACGGAACCAGCCGGTGCGAGCCAGCTGTGCCAACCCTTCGGCATCGGCAGGATCCGACTTGTTGAGCCTTCCGGACAGAGCCCGGTGAGCTTGACGCGCATCCACGCAGATCACCGGAAGACCGAGACGTCGAAGCTCTCGCGTAAGCCAGGTCGACAGTTGTCCGCTCTCCAGCACGATCCGCACGACGTCTTGAGCATGCCCGCACACCACTGCGGCGATGGAGTGCGGATCGGAAGGTGCGCTTGCCCTCATGAGCAACCGGCCATGGTCATCGGTTACAGAGATGGCCGTCCTCTCCAGCGAGACATCCAAGCCGACGTAGTGCTTCATGGCCGTGCTCCTGTTCGGTTCCGAGGAGCGGGACCTTGCTCGGACCCGCACGAACCGCCAACCGCGATCACGCCATGTCTACAGCTGTGAGACATCGCGTAAGCATCAGGCGGCCTCGGCGAGGCCGGTCTGGTCGGCGCGGACCTGGGCGGGTGTCCGGTAGCCGTGACGCTCGACGATCCAGGTCCGGTTGTAGGTGTCCTTGAAGGCGTGGAGCGCCTGCCGCAGCTCCTCGATGCTCTCGAAGCGGCGCAGCCAGAGTATCCGTCTTGGTCAAGCGAGTCGTGGGGCCCAGGTGCGGCCGTCGCGCAGCAGGGCATTGGCGAGGATGATGAGCTTGCGCATGACCGCGGTGAGGGCGAGCTTGGGCGGCTTGCCGGCGGCGCGGAACGCTTCGTACCTGGCCTTCAGGTCGGCGTTGAAGCGGACGGCGACGAGGGCCGGCATGTAGAGCGCCTGGCGGAGCTGGGCGCGGCCGCCGCGGATGAACCGCTTGCCCCGGGACCGGCCGGAATCACGAGCCATCGGCGCGAGCCCGGCGAGCGATGCCGCACACCTCGGGTCGAGGGTGCCGAGTTCGGGCATCTCGATGAGGATCGCGAGCGCCGTCGCTTCACCGATGCCGGGGATGCTTTGCAGGATGTCGAAGCGGGCCTCGAGGGCGGGATCGGCTTCGAGCTCGGTGCGCAGCGCAGCATCGATGGCGGCAATTTGCCGGTCGATCTGGCGGAGTCGCTCCCTGGCTTGGCGTTTGAGCAGGGCCGAGCGACGGGTGGACTCGCGGTTCAAGGCAGCGACCCGGTCTTTGACCAGCCCTCGACGGGCCATGTGCAGTTCTTTCATGGTGTCGAGGGTCGCGCTCACCACCGGGCGGACCGGCGGCTCGAGCAGCGCGGCGAAGCGGGCGAGCATGGCGGCGTCGACGGCGTCGGTCTTGGCGAGACGGCCGAGCGCCTCGGCGAAGCGCCGCGCCTGGCGCGGGTTGACCTTGACCAGCGGCAGGCCGGCCGCCCCGAGGTGTCGTTCGAACGCGCGGTGGTACGGGCCGGTGGGCTCGAACGCGATGCGGGCGACCCTGACCCCGTTCAGCCAGCCGATCAGCGCGGCCCACCCCTTGGCGTCGTTGGCGAACCGGCGCGCCGCACCGGCCGGGTGGAGATGGACGTCGAGGCTGTCTTTGGCGATGTCGACCCCGACCGATTGGAGTATGATCTCGGGCATCTTTTCCGGGTCCTCAGCTTGTCATCCGGGCCGCTTGGCGCCCGGGTATCCGTTCAGGCCACCAGGAAAAGAGAGGGGCGGTCACA
>DASYVY010000662.1:0-5346 GCA_035936535.1 Thermomicrobiales bacterium
TTCCCCGGCGCGTTGGCACCTCCCGCGAGCCAGCTCGCAAGGTGTCCACCGGCAGAGTGTCCGATCGTGACGATGCGGTCAGCGTCGATGTTGTAGCGGCTTGCGTTATCGAATGGAAATCGGGCTGCCAGGGCAACGTCCTGGAACGTGCCCGGACACCCTCCGCCGGGATCACCGATCCTCCGGTACTCGATGTTCCAGGTTGCGATTCCAGAGGCGGTCAGGGCCGCGCAGAGATGACCGAGATGCGCCACGTCGTAGCGATTCCGCCAGAAGCCGCCGTGGATCGCGATTGCGCAGGGGTGCGGCCCGAGTCCATCCGGCAGCCGCAGCTCACCGAAGTGAAGCGGTTCGGAGCCGTACGGGATGCGCCGATCAGGTGATGACGGCTGGCGATCAAGGATCGACTCGCTCACGGTGTGTCCTGGCCGGCGCATCTGTCGAGCAGGGCGAGGGCCTGCTCGACGAGGGCGGCGTTGGCGGGATCATTGCGCCAGCGGGAGACCCCCGACGGATGCGGCAGCGGGATGACCTTGACCGCTCCATAGCCCGGATCGACCGTCCAGGCATGGCCCACGATCTCGGAGAGGGGCAGATGCCTTGTCGCCGGGATCAGGGCTTCAGCCGCCAGCCTCCCCAGCGTGACGATGACAGCCGGCTGGACGAACGCGATCTCCGCCTCCATCCAAGACGCGCACACGCGTCGCTCGGCGGCGGATGGCGCGCGGTCGCCCTTTCCGCCCGTGACCTTGCCCGGAAAGCACTTGGTCAGGCTGGTGAAGTACCACGATTCCAGAAACGACTCGGGCGGAAAGCCGGCCTTCGCGAACCACGAACGCAGCAGCACGCCGGACGCCCCGGACCACGGCACCCCGACCTTGTGCGCATGCGCGCCCGGTGCCTGCCCGACCAGCATCTGCCGGTGCTCCACACCGCCGCGCACGATCGGGTGCGCTTCGGGCAGGAATCCCGCGTGGACACAGCGGCGGCAGGCGCGAATCTGCCTGTGCAGACGGAGCAGGCGGGCATCGGAACGGGTGGGCAGCGTTGCCGCTACACCCTGATCGAACTCCGCTCGTGACGTTACACTGATCCGGTTATCGTGCATGATCGAAGCTCACCTCGACGAGCGCGTCATCTGCATGATCGAACGCGAATCATCGATCACGGTACTTGGAAGTCGAACACACATCGGAGCAGGGGACGCACGCCGACCGTCAGCACGCAGGTTCGCTGGTGGCCGGTGCGCTGTGTGCCATATTTCGCATATCTTTTTCACTGCCCCTGCCGGAACGATCCGGCATTCCCGGACCCCGACACCACCATGACCGGAAATCCATCCTCCTCCGCTCCGTACCGCGAGGACGGCGACGCCCTGCGGATGCTGCCAACCCGGACCGTGACTGGCTCCTCGTATTTCCTGGTGATCGTCGCCCTGTATGTCACCAGCCTGATCACCGCGAATCTCGTTGCCGTCAAGATCCTCGAGTTCGGACCATGGGTATCGGACGCGGGGCTGTTGACCTTCCCGATCGCCTACATCGTCGGCGATGTGCTGACCGAAGTGTATGGCTACGCCGCGGCACGACGCGTGATCTGGCTTGGGTTCATCTGCAACGCGCTGGCTGTCGGGACATTCCAGCTGGCGGGTGCCTTGCCGGCGGAACCGTCGTGGGATGGCGGGGCTGCCTGGAGCAGGATCTTCGACTCCACCCCGCGTCTGCTGTTGGCGTCGCTTTGCGCATACCTGATCGGCGAGTTCGCGAACTCATACGTGCTGGCGCGGCTCAAGGTGCTTACCGATGGCCGCTGGCTGTGGACGCGAACGATCGGCTCAACGCTCGTCGGCCAGGGTCTTGATACGGTCGTGTTCGTCACGATCGCGTTCGCGGGAACGATGTCCGGCAACCTGATCTGGAGCATGATGGTGACCGGGTGGGTGCTGAAGACGGCCTATGAAGTCCTCGCCACACCGCTGACCTACCTCGTGGTCGGCAAGCTCAAAAGCGTCGAGGGTGTCGACGTCTATGACCGGGACACGGACTTCCGGCCGATCCCGGCCGGCCAGCCCCGGAGTGCGTAGGACCGGCCCATTGACAGGTGGCCTGAGCCGTTGAGGGGTTATGGGGAGCATCCCGAGCGCTGGGACCGTCTGGCGAAGGTAACGATCTCCGTGGCAGCCCGATCCAGCGCTTCGCCCGACCAGCCGCCATGCTGGGCATCGATGACGAATCCCGCCTCTACAAGGAAGTGTGCCAAGACTCCGGCGCCAAGGAATCGGAGCGGTGCCCGGTCGACCCGCAACACGGATCCGTCCCGATCGCTGGTCGTCTCGGTCACGGTGACGACGTCACCGTCAACAGACAGCACCTGGTACGTAACCCGCACTACGCGGCCTGCCGGGTCAACGACATCAATCGGGTTGCCGGGATGCCACTCCTCCCACTCGCGCGCCGCCGGGTTCCGCGTCTCGAAGACAAACCGCCCACCGTTGACCAAAGCGTGGTGAATCGCGGCAAGCGAGGCACGAAGATCGACGTCGGTGACGAAGCTTTGGAAACCGTGGCCCATCATCACCGCCAGATCGAAGTCCCGGTCCCACGTCATCGAGGCCGCGGTACCTTCGATCCAGTCGATATCGCTGCGACGCCGGGCGACATCGAGCGCTGCCCGGTCCGGATCAATGCCGACCAGGCGACCGGTGTGACCGCCAGCGCGTGCCTGGTGCAACAGGGTTCCGGTCCCGCATCCGATATCGAGGACGGATGGGGACGCCATAACGAGGGAGAGATAGAAGTCGTCTCCCGGACCCCATGGATTGAGCACGTTGTAGAGAGCCGCAGTGTCGGCGTCTGAGTACATGGAGGAACTGTACACGTCCTCCAGCCCAACCTACTTCGCCGCTACTGCCGCCGATATGCGTGGACGCGCATGCAGCTCGGACGCTCCCGTGGGAACAGCACTGTCGTTCGGCGGCACTGACCAAGAGCTACGGGACCGGGTCAGGGCCTCCCCTGCCTCGGATCACTTGCGGTGGCATCTTCGACGCCGGGACCAACCGGCGGGCCGCTCCCATTCCGAACGGCGGCATGTTCGCGTAGACCACGTGCGAGGTGGCGGGATCGACGACGTATGCTTCATGCCAAATGCCGGTGGCCTCGCCACTGCGCGCGCGCCGGTTGAACGCTCGCCAGGCCGGGAGATGCTCTGAATCCCTGGCTGCCGCATAGGACATCAGGGCGTCCATACTCTCCCAATACTGCTGCACCATGACCACCCGCCACCCTATCCAAGTCCGCGCGCCCAGCAATCCAAGCTCGGGATTCTGAAACAACTCGCGGAGCATCTTCGGCATGGCGCCGACTACGGGGAACCAGCTTCGCGGGCTTCGGAACGAGTTAATCCGCATGCCGATCAGGAAAATGACGGTTCCGGGAGGAAAATCGGCGCGGTAGCGTCCACGCCTCAGCCCACTCGTGACACCGGGAACATTCGTGTCGGTCATGGCTGCTCCTTGCAGGTATCGCCGCCGAGTACAACGGGATCCCAGCGGACGTGCCGTGCCTGGTACAGGTGCCAGGCGAGATACATCACCGTGCCCGCGAGGACGATTCCCCCCAGGCCGGTCATCGTCGTGCCCGCCGATCCCTCGCCTGGCTCGCCGATCAACATGTGGACGAACATGCCGCCGGACATCAGCAGCACCCCGACGAGATACGTGGTCCAGGCGATCACCTGGCGACGGGCGGGCAGCAGCGTGCGTCCGAGCGCGCTGCCATAGAGGATGCCGAGCGTCGCCAGCACCCCGGCATGCCCGTGCCCGGCCCGGAAGAACTGCTCCTGATGGTCGGAGAGGGCATCACCGCTGCTCAGGAGGCGGAGCAGGGAATAGCCACCGAACATGATCGTGATCAGCAACGCCCAGGAGATCGCCGCGAGGACGTTCTGTGGTCCGGCGCCTGTTCGTTGCGGCCCACTGAGGGCCGGGCTCTGCACTGCTTGCTTCATCATTGATCCTTTCCTTCCGCACGCGGCTCGAATTCTGCAATCAAGTGATTACTCACTATCAGACGTCGGCGGTATCAGGGGGTGAGATCGCTCTCCGGACTATTGGTGGCTCCCGTCCGGATCAGTCGATGGGTTGCATCAGGAAGGCCCGCGCCCACGGCTCGGCATGGGCGGCGTCCGATGCCCGGATCGATGCGGCGACGGTGAGCATCATGCCGGTCGCGAAGAAATGCCGGACGGTTTCGGCATCGGCGCCGGATACCCGCCGCACCCAATCGAACATCGTGCCCAGCCACCGGTGCGCCGACTCGCGAACGTCCGTATCCTCGGCCGAGCTGAACGATTGGAGAACGAGCCGGAGCCCGTCTACGGCACCGACCAGGCCGATGTACTCCTGCCCCATGGCCAGCAACCGGTCCTCCGGCCCAGCGTGTGCGTCCCGCGCCAGACAAGCATCCAGCCCCCGCTGCCAGGTTGCCATGATTTGTTCGCAGACCCGCTCGACGGCGGCGAGGAACAGCGCCTTCTTGGTCCCGAACAGGCGGAGGACATACGGCTGGGAGATGCCCGCGCGGGCGGCAATCGCCTCGGTCGAGGCACCGTGGAGGCCGAAGGTCGCGAACTCGATGATCGCGGCGTCGATGACCTCGTCGCGGCGTTCCTCAGCGGTACGCCGTCGTGCCTTTTCCGGCTTCCTTTCCGCCTCCCTCTGGACCATCGCTGACTCCCTCACCTCCCATCTACTATTGTGTTAGTGAGTACACACTAACATATGGTGCCCATCAGGGGAAGCCCTTTGCTGATGCGTGTATCTCGGCCCCTTGGGCCGAGATAGAGATCGCTCCCCTACATCGAAATGGGGAGAGGTCGATCCGGTTTTGCCGCCTCGGGCGATCATGGAGATCGCCGTGATATCGACATGCGGTGTGTTGAGCGTCGCCCCGCAGCCTGCCCTGAGCGAAGCCGCATGGAGTGGCCCGCGATCGTGCCGAGGGGTAAAACGGGGGTTTCGCCCCTCGGGCCGACACGAATGGGACGCGTTCGCCAATAGGCAATCACGCAGTGATTGAAGGACCGCATCCGCTCAGTCGCTGCGCGACTGTCTATGTGCGGGAGCGGCCCATCAATGGCTTCGTCATCGTCTATGCGGTCGACCCCTACAATGGGTACACAGCTATCCGGTTTCGCCACCCGAGTACCTCGGCACCGGCCATGATCAGCGCGTCGACGAGTCCTGACGGATCTTGCTGCCTGTCCGGCCACATTCTGGAGCTATCGCATGCCTTCGTTTCTGCATCGGCGGTTGCCGGGAGCGAGCCCCCGGATGACCTTGCCTTC
>DASYVY010000663.1:0-8895 GCA_035936535.1 Thermomicrobiales bacterium
GCGGATGGTGGTCGCCTACGCAGTGATGTCCGCCCTCGCCGTCGTGTTCGCACTGCCACTGGTCTGGATGGTGAGCACCTCGCTCAAGCAGGAGTCAGAGGTGCTGTCCATCCCGCCGACCTTCCTGCCGTCGAATCCCCAGTGGGACAACTACGCTACGACCTTCAACACAATCAGAACTTTCGTCTGGAACAGCACCTACCTCGCGGTGCTCAATGTGGTCCTGTTGTTGGTCGTGTCGTCGATGGCCGCGTACGGCTTCGCGCGGCTCAACTTCGTCGGCCGGGACCTGGCGTTTTCGCTGCTGCTGTCGACGGCGATGATTCCCAGCATCGTCTACCTGATTCCCCAGTACATCCTCTACCGGAACTTCGGCTGGATCGACACGCATTACCCGCTCTGGGTTCCGCGCGTGCTGACGCCGGTCATTGGCACGTTCCTGCTGAGGCAGTTCTTCAAGAGCCTGCCTCAGGATCTCGAAGACGCGGCCCGCATCGACGGGGCGTCCACTGTCCGAATCTACTGGAATATCATGCTGCCGCAGGTCAAGCCCGGCCTCGCAGCTGTCGGGGTCTTCACCTTCCTGGACTCGTGGAACGATCTTTTCGGGCCACTGATTTTCATCAATTCCATCGAGCTCCAAACATTGCCGGTCGCGCTCGCACTCTATCAGGGCGAGTTTTTCACCCAGACGAGTTTGCTTATGGCGGCGGCGACCATCACCGTCTTGCCGGTGATCCTGCTGTTTATCAGCTCGCAGAAGTACTTTATCCAGGGCATTACGATGACTGGCCTGAAGGGGTAGACGCCGATAATTTCGTCTAGCAACACAAGCCTGATGAGAAGCTAGAGAAGAGGAGAAGGAGGGCACGATGCCGGAACGTTTCATTGCTATTCAGGTCGGGGCTGTCTCATTCATAGATGAGGGGGTATCGTCGACGCTCGACATCTTCCAGGAGCGCGGAGGCGTTAACGCCCTCTTCCTCGCGACTCCAACGTGGACCCGCGGAACTGGTGGCCGCCAGCTGCCGGGCCACCCGTTGCCGGACCATGGCGTGCAGCAGCACGACCTCGATTGGGTGGGCGGCAACTACGCCACCGTGCATCCCGAGTACTACGGCGGCACAATGCTCGGTGCAGCAGGTCGTGCGCCCGAACATCCCGGCTGGGATATCTTCGCCGAGGTGCTGCCCGAGGCCAAAGCGCGTGGCCTGCAAACCGTGGCTTGGATCGAGGAGAGCAGCTATGCGCCGGAGTTGCGCCGGTACCCGAACTTCCAAAAGTGTCTAGAAGTCGACGCCTGGGGGCGACCGGCGCCGCGGTTCTGTTTCAACAATCCGGACTACCGCACCTGGCACCTCAGCATTGTCGAGGACTATGCGAAGAGTTATGACCTCGACGGACTGGCGTGGTGCTCGGAACGACCGGGCCCGCTCAACATGCTGATGCAAGGGCCTGTCAGGCCGGACGCCATCACCTGCTTCTGCCCATACTGCCAAGCCCTTGCGCGCGACCGTGGCATTGACGTGCGCCGGGCCCAAGAGGGGTATCGCGAGGCGATCGAGTGGAACATTCAGGTAGCCTCGGGGGACCGTCCACGAGATGGAGCCTTCGTCACCTTCTGGCGTCTTTTGCTCGAATATCCCGAACTGCTTGCCTCGCAGACACTCTGGACGGAGAGTCAGCACCAACTCTACCGCGACATCTATGGTGTGGCGAAGGCGTGCAATTCCGATCTCCAGGTGGGCTGGCACGTCTACCACAATATTTCCTTCAGTCCTTTCTACCGGGCAGACCAGAATTACGCGGAGATGAGTCGCTTTTCAGATTTTATCAAGGTCGTCACCTATGACAACTGTGCCGGCCCTCGCTTCCATACTTGGGTAGCGAACATTTGTCGCAGCCTCTTCGCTGATGCGTCCCCGGCCGAGGCCTACCCATTCCTGCTCAAGCTGTTGCAGCTTGAGGAAGTGCCGTACGAGGACCTGCCGTCAACCGGCTTCTCGGCCGACTACGTCCGTCGGGAGACAGAACGCGCCGTCGAGGGGGTAGATGGGCGATGCAAGATCTATCCGGGCATCGACCTCGATATCCCAACTCGCCCGAGGGCATCAGTGCGCAATGACAGGCCAGTGGATGCATTGGGCACGACCGGTATCGGGGGCGGGGTTTCCGACGACGCGGAACTCACCGAATGCACACGGGAGAGCGTCAAGGCCGCGGTTCTCGCCGCCTTCACCGGCGGAGCGCAGGGCGTCGTTCTGAGCCGCAAGTACTCCGAAATGCGATTGGACATCCTGTCAGGCGCTGGCGACGCCGTACGGGAATTGTCGTAAGGGGTCCCCTCCGCGACAGGCGATGACGTGGACCAATCAAGCAAAGTGCAAATGGCACGAGATCGCCGTCACATTCAAGACGGGACACACTAGAAAGTGAGCCCTGTCACGCAACCGCGAGTTCTCACGTTCGCGTCCGTATGATATCGTTACCATAGGCGGGATCGTATCGCGATGGCGGAGCTGGTGCGCAACGGATCCTGTTCAGGTGTATCTCACCCGGCCGTAGTCCGTTGAATTAGTGGATGATGTCGTTTCAAGCACAGACCGGGCGATGCTAGGCAGGCCAGCAGAGCGTAGCTCTGACAAACGAAGGAAAGTCATGGCAGTTACTACGATGGCGACGGCGAACGTCGCGGCGACAGCGGGGCGGACGGGGATCGTCGATTGTGACGTGCATCCGTATCCGGTGAATACCGATGAGATCCGGGCGCATCTGCCGATGCCCTGGCGGGACCGGTTCGGAGGTGGCGGGCGTGGCTTCTTCGGCAATCCCGTCCACGGTTCCCGGCTCGACAGCACCCCGCCCGGTGGCGGGCCGACTGGGTCCGACCCCAATTTCCTCCGCAAACAACTGATCGAGGAGTTCGGCATCGCCTACGCTGTTCTGCTGCCGCGTGCCTTCTGCAACGTGCATCCCGATCCGGACCTTGGAACCGCGATCGCCGCCGCCTACAACGACTGGCTGGCGGAGACGTGGCTCGACCGGTACAACCCGGACGGTGTCTTCAAGGGATCGCTCACGATCAATATCCAGGATCCCGTTGCCGCCGCAAAGGAGATCGACCGGTGGGCCGGGCATCCCCACTTCGTGCAGGTGATGACGGATTCCGGCGCCCGCGCTCCTTTCGGCCAGCGCCAGTACTACCCGATCTACGAGGCATGCCAACGGAACGGGTTTCGCTTCGCGGTCCATCCCGGCACCGACGGCATGGGCATCAACGTGCAGCCGTCACCCGGATATCCAACGCACTACATCGAATGGCATACCTGCCTGTCGCTAGCATTCCAGGCGCACCTGGTAAGCATGATCACCGAAGGCGTCTTCGAACGGTTCCCGAGTCTGGGAATCACGCTGACGGAAGGTGGCGTCTCCTGGCTCGCACCACTGATGTGGCGGCTCGACGCGGAGTGGAAGGCGTTGCGATCGGAGGTGCCGTGGCTGACCAGGGCGCCATCGGCGTACCTGCGCGATCATGTCCGGCTCTCCAGCCAGCCGCTCGAGAACCCGGACAACGCCAAACACCTTCTCCAAATGTTCGAGATCATGGATGCGGAGCACATCCTGATGTTCGCGAGCGATTATCCGCACTGGGATTTCGACTCGCCAACGCATGCCTTCCCGCGCTTGCCCCAGCATATGCACGAGCGGATCTTCTCGACGAATGCCCGTGAATGGTATGGCCTGCCCGCGGCGACCGCGTCCACAGACGGCCCGGCCGCTGAGGTCTAGCGCGGCCGCAAGGGAAGGGTGGATCGAGAGAACGAGCATGGGGAAGCACATCGTCGGCAAGGTCAGCGAGTTGACGCCGGGTGATCGCAAGATCGTTGAGGCGGAAGGGCGTTCGATCGGCGTCTTCAACGTGCATGGGGATTTCTTCGCCATCCGGAACAGTTGCCCGCACCAGGCCGCACCCCTGTGCCTCGGCTCGATCAAGGGGATGACCATGCCGAGCAAGCCGGGCGAGTACATCTGGGCTCGGGACGGGGAAATCCTGCGGTGTCCCTGGCATGGCTGGGAGTTCGACATCACGACCGGGCGGTCGATCTTCAATCCGCACCGGACCCGGGTCAAGGCCTACGACGTGACGATCGAGGATCGGATTGATCTTGACGAGGAGGACGAGTCGGTCGAGACCTTCGAGGTGTCGGTCGAGGACGGCTGGATCGTTGTCCACGTCTGAGCCGGCGTCCATGCTGGTCCTCACCCATTCACATGTCTTGCACGATGGGCGGTATCGGGGGCGATGCGGGACAACCTGACGGTGGTGCTACCGGGGTTCGAGCTACTTCGGCTGGGCCTAGCCTCCTCAAAAGGAAAGAGGACCGGCGCGGACGAGGCGGCCAGCCGCAACCCATCCGGAATGTTCACCGGTTCCCGCACCGGGCAGCGCGTGTCCCCGGCCCCGTGGTCAGAGGAGCGTCAGTGTGCGGGTGACGTCTCCTGAGACATTCCGTCCCGCCACTCCTGTCCGATGCCGCGCATCAGGGGCGGGTACACGATCAGGTGCGGGAATGGCGCCATCGCGGCCATGTATACCCGCCCGAACAGACCGTTCGGCTTGACCAGGACGGCCATCTGCCCGCGATACCCGCCGGCCTCCCCGAGACCCAGCCAATATGCATTACCGCAGGCACGGTCCGGTTGGCCATCTCCGCGGCTCACTCGTTGTCCGTCAGGTAGATCGAGGTGAAGGGGAGCCTGTCGAACTCGGGCCCGGACGGACCGTCGCGCAAATCGGCCGGCAACCGGTCGCGCAGCGTCGGCACGCGCGAGCCGACACCGGAGCCGGGGTCGTCCCAGCCGAGCAGCGCCCCGACCTTCCAGCGGATCGCGAAGAGGGCGCGGGCGAACCGGGAGGGGTTGTCCGCCGTGTCACCCACGGTAAATTGGTGGACCAGTCGCGGGAGGTCGTCAGGACCGCCCGGGGTCGGCAACGCCCACAGGTCATAAAGGCGAAAGTCTGGCGCGATCTGGTGGATGCACCAGGGCCGTGCGGTGTGGGCGGTGTTCGGGAGCTTCATGTATTGGCCTCGGTCGGTTCAGGGGCATCCGCAAGACGGGGGTCGAGACCGAGGACGCCGAGGGCAGCGCGGGCCGCAAGGAATCTGTCGTGCGGAGCCTGGCCGGCCAGGGCGATCACGGTCCCCTCGAGCGCGCCGACGAAGGCGAGCGCGACGACCCTGACCGGTGGGCCAGGTGGGATCGTTCCCGCAGTGCGCCCGGCGTCGATGGGGCGGGCGCAGCTCTCGACGAGGAGGTCGTACGCCCGTTCGACCTCGCGTCCGACAGGATGGTCTTGGCCACTGAACTCCAACCGCAACGCGACCGCCACGCGCGCCACGTCGCGCCGGCAGAAGATGGCGTGGCCGCGGGCGAGCGCCAGCAATGCCGCGACCGGCTCCGGCGCCCGCTCGACCATGGGAGTCACTTCCCGCTCGCAGGTCTCGAGGGCCCACTTGATCACGGCCATGGTCAGTTCCTGCTTGTCCTCGAATTGGTGGTAGAGCGCGCCTCGGGTGTACCCGGCATCGCTCGCCACCTGCTCGAGCACGAGGCTGCCGTAGCCGTAGCGGGAAAGCCCCCGTGCGGCCGACTCGAGTAGCGCGCCGTGCGTGCGCTGCGATGGGCTTGCGTGGCACGGCCACGGCCCGGGCCCCTAGGCTCCACCAAGCTCCCGGATGCCTCACGATGCACGTGCGGCGCCTTTCATCTCACTGTCCATAGCTGTCGAGCTCGTGTACCTGAGCAAGCGCCGGACCATCCGCCGATGTCCCATGCCCACGACCGCCCAGACGAGTCGCGCCAACACCGGCCGCTCGAATTGGAGAACGCTGGTGAGCATCCTCCCGGACGACCCGACCCTGCGCCCCACGACGACCACATGCATCAACGGCAAGGTTCGCTCAAGGTGGACCATCTCCGACGTGGACTCCACCACCCGCCAACCGTCTACGACCCGGTCGGTCGACGTGGAAGGTGCGCTGCCATGTCCCAGCAGCACCGTAGCGATCCACTCCACCACAGCCGGGGAATCGTCCATCCCGGCCAGGACCCACGTTTCAGGCGCGTCACCATCCGGCTCGGGAAAACGAATCTCGAAGGCGTCGGCGTAGTCGTACCTCTGGGCGGTGGCGACCGGGTCGGTCACCGTGACTCGGTGTACCTGCCCCATGAATCGGTTCTGCATTCGGCACCTCCTTGTTGCGGAAACACAAGTATCTCTGCGCACTCACATCACTGGCATCATACCTACACGTATGTATGTCGAGGCCGCCAGCGAACCCCGGCTGTGTCACGGCGTCGACCAGGACGGGATCATGGCGCCGTGAATTGGTCGCTTGAGAGGGGCGGTTCGCGGAGGCCGCACTGGAAACCGCCCAAGTCCTCGACGGACCAGCAACGGAGTCCAAGCATCAACATCGGACGCGACGTCGAGGAACATCTCTCCAGCCGGCCAAGCCGATCCCGGGGCGGATCACAACCGCGTCGCGGCAACTCGCCGGGTCGAGCATTCCGGCGTCATGGATTGCTGCTGCATGCAGCAAATGGGGACGCCGTCGGAAGGTCCCACAGGTCGGCCGGGGGCGTCCCGTTTCCCGCACCGGTGTGCCGACGCCGACGCAACGAAATTCCCTAACCCTCTCCAACAGGGCATCCAGCGGCAGGAAGATACGGGTGCGCGGCATGCTGCCGGCAAGTTTGCGTCAGACAGATGCGGTAGCCGCTGCCGGCGCGGCCTCAAGGGTGGCCTCAGGGGTGAAGGTTAATCGGGGTGGTGGGTTCTGGAAGGCGATGTTGAGCCGGTTCCAGCCGTTGATCGCGATAACGGCGAGCGTGAGGTCGGCCAGTTCCCGCTCGCTGAACTGCAAGCGGGCCTCGGCAAAGACGTCGTCGGGAACCTGATGATTGGGCAGCGTCGTCACCGCTTCGGTCCAGGCCAGGGCCGCGCGCTCCCGATCGGAGAACCACGGTGCCTCCCGCCAGGCGTTCAGGACGTAGAGACGTTCCTCCCGCTCGCCGCCCTTGCGCAGGTCATCGGCGTGCATGACCAGGCAGTACGCGCAGCCGTTGATCTGGGACGCGCGCATCTCCACCAGGCTGAGCAGCTGCGGATCAAGGTCTGTCGAACGCAGATAGGTTGCCAGCCCGAACAATTGCTCATGGGGCCCACGCATCGCGTCGGCGCCGAGATACCTGTCAGACATGTCAGGCATGGGTCCGTTCTCCTTGCTCCCTGGAATTTCGCCGGCACGATGATGACGGGTCCGGCGCTTCGGTCGGTGACACGGCACATCCGCGTCCGAAAGGGAGACGAGTGAGCACGGCGAGGTGTGACAGCGTCCATCCATCCAGCGGGGCGAACGCAAGGAAACCCCGGTGATCGGCTTCGATCACCGGGGTTTCACGTTGCGTCGCGTGTGCGAATTCGGGCCGGGACCGTTACGAACCGGCGGTGAAGATCTCCAGCTGAGTGGCCGTTCCGGGGAGGCATTGGACCTCGGCCGAGATCAGGATCGGATCACCGACGCGCTCCAGCAGGTCGATCCGGTAGATGCCCGGCAGCACCCAGACAAAGCCGCCTTGCTCGAACTGGTCCTGCCAGACCACCACGCCGGACAGATCGGTCACGGTGTAAATCTCGCCGGCGCCCTGCGGGAACTTCAGCAGCGAGCCGCGCACCCAGGTCGTTCGGCCGGCCTCGATGCTGACGCGGATCGTGGTCTGCGTGCCGCTCGGATTGGTCCAGGTCGCCTCGCAGATGCCTACGTTGAGCTCGACCCGGTTCGAGTCCGTGAGGGTGACCGATTGGACCTCGCCTTCAGGATTGGAATCGGTCGCGCCGGTGCGGCAGGAGATCGTGGCGCGCGGGAAGACATCGCCGAACGCCTCGATCTCGAAGATCCCGGTCTGGACGACGACCTGAAGCTCCTCGAGGACGGTGAACAGCGCGGTGTTCAATTCTTCGGCGCTGCCGGCACCGAGGTTGAGTCCTCCACCAGCGTCGGCGATGCACTGGAGGGTAGCCTGTTCTTCCTGCGTGAGGCCGAAGCCGATGACGTAGGTGGTGACCTGCGCTTCGCTCTCGGCGAGGGCACGGGCCGCCGCGCAGGGGTCCCCACCACAGGTTTCGAGGCCGTCGGTCACCAGAACGATGGCATTGACTTCATTCTCGGCAGGCGCCTGGAAATCCTCGGCCGCGCGTTGCAGGGAGAGTGTCAGGGGCGTCCAGCCGACCGGCTGGTAGCTGGCGACCGCATCGCGCAGCGCCTCCTTGTTGGTGCCCTCGATCGGAACGACCAACTCGGTGGACTGGCAGCTCTCCGCCCGGTCCGCCTCCTGATTGCTCCCTTCATGCCCATAAACGCGGAAGCCGACATTGACCCCTTCGCGCTCGGGGATGGCCTCGATCACGTCATTGAGCACGCTCTTGGCGGCTTCGATTCGGGTCACCCCGGGTGTGATTTCCTGTGCCATGGAGCCGGAGGAGTCGAAGACCAGCTCCACATTGATGATGCCCGCGCCGGACTGCGCAGGGTCGGTGGGCGTCGACGGCGCGTCCTGCGCCGAGGCGGAGCCCCATGCCGATGTTCCAAAGCCCGGGAAGAACGCCAGCACAAGCAGGCCCGCAATGACCATGCGTGCGAGCCAGCGCTGCGATCGGATTGACGTCTGCATCGTGCCCCATCCCCTTTTGAGTTTGTCAGCCGGGGCGGTGCCCGGGCGTGCTAGCTGATACGTATGGTGTACCACGATCGCGATCGTTTGCGTCGACGCTGTTGACGCGGGCGATTCCCGACCGGTTGGCACCATTCACGTGTATACGCTGCGTGATGG
>DASYVY010000664.1:0-8294 GCA_035936535.1 Thermomicrobiales bacterium
GGACGACGATGGCGGAGATCGCCGCGGTGCTTGCGGAAAAGGGACAGGAGATTCCGATCGATGTGCCCTTTCCAGAGAGGACAACCATCGGCGGCCTTGCCGCCACCGGGTTCGCCGGCCCGCGCAGACTCCTTTCGGGGAGCCTGAAGGACGCCATCATCGGATGCGAGTACGTGCGCGGTGATGGCCTGGTCGCGAAAGCCGGTGGCCTGGTCGTCAAAAACGTCAGCGGATTCGAGATCCCTCGATTCCTGCATGGGTCGTGGGGGGCACTGGCAGTGCTGACGTCGATCAATCTCAAGGTGTCGCCGAGACCACGATCCGAGGCCACCGTCCAGGCGGAATGGCGGGACGTAGCGGCCGCGGTCGCGTCGATGCACGAGCTGGCACGCAGGATTCCGTCGCTCGCCGCGATCGGGATCGAGGTGGGCGACGGCAGCGTGATCTCCTCATGCCGGGTGATGGGTCGCGAAGAGGCCGTCAATGCCACCGTAGAGCAAATCGCGGCGGTTCTCGCCGCCGACCGGGCGGTCATTCCGACATCGGAAAGCCGGGAATTCTGGCAGGAGTACGTCAATGCTTGGGCGCCGCCGCGAAGTGGTACGCAGGTCGTTATCGGGGTTCGACCCAGTGAGGTCGGGGGAACGGTGAACGCGATCCGGGCAGCCCTTGCCGGAGCGGACCGCCGGGCCACTCTCTCGATCGCTCCGGGGCTTGGTTCGATCAGGGTCCGGCTCGCGGCCGGCGACGATGACGTGCCCATCTGGCCATTGTCCCGGCTTGGAGAGCTGCCGGAACTGACGACCGGCGTTCTCGAATCGGGTCCGGACTCGGTCCGGAAGGCGGCGGATCCGTGGGGACCTCGACCGCAGGGCCTGGCGCTGATGGCGGAGATCAAGCGGCAGTTCGATCCCGGGAATATCCTCAATCGCGGGCGGTTGTTCATCTAGGTGATTGGCGTTGCCGCGGACGTCCATTACGAGGCAGAGAAAGCACATGTCCCTCACGTTGCAGCAGCTGATCGAAAGTCCCCAGGGGTACAGCGGACCCGATGTGCCCGATGATGCGCTGTTGCGGGCGTGCGTCCACTGCGGCATGTGCTTGCCGACGTGTCCGACGTACAGGCTGACCGGCGAGGAGGCATCGTCACCGAGAGGCCGCCTGTGGATGATGCGGGCCGTCGCGGATGGCCGGCTTGACCTGCTCGATCCCGAGTTCGACGAGCAGATGTATCAGTGCCTGAACTGCCGTGCCTGCGAAGCGGTCTGCCCGTCGGGTGTGCACTATGGCCCGCTGGTCGAAGCAGCCCGAGCCCAGCTCGAACAGCATCGCGATCGTCCTCTTTGGCAGCGGGTAGCCCGCAAGGCCGGGCTGGAACTGCCATTCGCCCGGATCGAGCGGATGCGGTTCCTGGTGAACGCACTCCGCCTGTACCAGCGTTCAGGTTTGAGCTTCATGCTCCGGCGCAGCGGGCTTCTCCGTCTGGCGCGTCTCGAGACGCTCGAAGCGATGCTTCCCCCGATCCGCGAGCGACCGCTCATTTCAGGTAAGGAACGCTGGTCCCCGTCAGAACCGGTGGGGAATGTGGCGTTGTTCAATGGCTGCGTGATGAGCACGGTGTTCGCGAACGTGAACCGGTCCGCGGCTCGGGTTATGGCGCACAACGCCCTGGCTGTCGATACACCAGCCACGCAACAGTGCTGCGGCGCACTGCATGTTCACGCCGGGATGATGGAGGAGGCCCGGAAACTCGCCCGGACAAACATCGAGGCGTTCGAGGACGGCAGTGCCCCGATCGTGGTGACGGCGGCCGGCTGCGGCGCGGCGCTCAAGGAATACGGTTTGCTGCTCAAGGACGATCCTGACTATGCCGATCGGGCTGCCAGCTTCAGCGAGCGCGTCCGGGACGTCACCGAGTGTCTGGCCGAGCGGGACCTGGTGCCACCGCGGCACCGCGTGGACGCCACGGTGACGTTCCAGGAGCCGTGCCATCTCGCGCACGCGCAACGCATCACCCGGCAGCCTCGCGAGCTGCTGGCGCAGATTCCGGGACTGCGCCTGGAAGAGATGCGGGAATCCTCCCTGTGCTGCGGCAGCGCGGGCATCTACAACATCATCCGAAAGGACATGGCGGACGATCTCGGGGATCGCAAGGTTGGCCACATCCTGGAGACGAGTGCGGACACGGTCGTCACCGCCAACCCCGGCTGCGCGATGCAGCTCCGGACATCGCTGCGTCGCAACGGCTCGACGCTTCCCGTGCGACACATCGTGGAGCTTCTCGATGAGGCATATGGCGGTGAAGCGCATGCCACGAACGGCTCGTGGGCATGTGAGAACCGGTTCGCAGCCGGATAATCAGATACTGGGGAGGACCCCCTCTTCCTCTGCGATCGGAAATGTGATCAAGGCGATGGTGCCGGCGTGGTTCGACGAGATGCGGAACGTTCCCTTCAGGTCGGATGTCACCAGGCGCTGGGTGATCCGCATTCCGAGTCCACTGCTCATGGCCGGGTCGAAGCCCTCGGGTACGCCTTGCCCGTCATTGAACACCTCGATATGGGCCATGCCCGAACGTTCCCAGGCGCGAATGCGGACGATTCCTTCGGTTCGTCCCTGGAACCCGTGACTGATAGCGTTCGCCGCAAGCTCGTTGATGAGCAGGGCGATGATGGTCGCCTGCCGCGAAGGGACCGTCAGCTCGCTGTCGTGAATGTCGAACTGCACGCTGAGACCCGGCGGGATCAATGTGCTGTGGGCGTCTTCAGCGACCATCCGGGCAATGACATCGACGGTCGTCCCGGCGAGTCGCTGCTCGTCGCTGAGAAGATCGTGAACGGCGGCAATCGACTGGATGCGCGAGATCGCCTCCCGGATCTCGGTTGCCCACGGTGCGTCCTCGGCGGTCCTGAGTTGGAGTGACAACAGGGCTGCAACGGTCTGCAGGTTGTTCCGGACTCGGTGATGCATCTCCTGAACAAGTGCTGACTGGGTCTGGATGCTGTGCATGGCATCCTGGTAGAGCTGTGCGTTCTCGATCGCCATCGCGGCCGAATCCGAGAATGCCTGGAGCAGGTCGACACTGTCCTCATCCAGGTCGAGGCCGGCACGAAGTCGCAGGCAGAGTGCGCCGACGGTCTCCCTGGCAGTCCGCAGGGGCAGGCAGAAAAGTGTGCTAACACCATCCTGGTACTCGAGATTCGATCTCCTGAGGGTGCCGGTGCGGATCACCTCGGCGACGACATCGTCGCGCTCGGCCGGGTTGATGATCTCCCGTACCGCCCCCGTCCGATACTCGATGATCGGCTGGGTCTGCGCCGTGGAGCGCCACGGGGAGATCGGCAAGCGGAAGATGGCGGCAGCTTCCGCATGCACGAGCGCGACCGCCTGCTCGCTGATCAGGCGCAGCACGTCAGGAAGATCGAGCGTGGACGCCAGCATTCTCGATACCCGCTGCAACGTGCCAAGCTCTGCCAGTTTCTGTCGCAGGCGCTCATCCGTGCTGCTGTACTGACGAGCGTTCTCGATGCTGATCGCGAGCTCGCCGGCAACCGTTTGCAGGAACTGCAGGTCGTCGCTATCGAAGTCCCGGCGGCTGATGGAGTGGATATTCAGGATGCCGACCAGTCGATTCTGTCCCTGCAACAGGATCGGCACGGCGACCTGCGACGTGTAGATTTCGTCCCCGACCCCCGGATGGCTGAGGAAGTTCTCGTGCTGATGCGCGTCCGGCGCCGAGATCAGCCGCCCTTCGAGCGCCGCCCGGCCCGTGATCCCGCTGCCGACGCGGATCGTGACCGCATTGATGGACGCGGGATTGAGTCCGACGGCCGCGCGCAGGACGAGCAGGCCCGTTGTGTCGTCGTACAGAAAGACGTTGCAGGCATCGCTCCCAGTCGTCCCGGCGACGACGCTGACGATCGTTTGCAGGGTTTCAGAGAGCTTGAGATTGGCCGTCGCTGCCCGATTGATCTTGTGAAGGGCGGCCAGGCGGGCAACCTGGGTGGGCAGCTCTGCCTGTGTCGAAGGGCTGGCGCTCCTGCCCGGGGGGGCCTCGCCGCTGTGGGACCGAGCCGCCGCCGCGAGGGCGACACCCGCCGCCATCACCGTCCCCGGATCCGAGACGGACCCGCCCAAACGCTCGAACAGCATCTGCAGGGAATCGACGCTCGCGGCCATCACATCCTCGAGCGAGATGCCAGCATTCGCCGCCCGCCTGCCGAAATCACCAAACGCGTTGACCAAAGGCTCGCCGCCGCTCACGGGCCCTGCCGAATTGGGGCCATAGGCGGCGAACACTTCAAATTGCAGCCGTCCCGCGAGGCTTTGAAGCGAGACATTACTAGGCATACGCAGGCGACTCCCGGGTGCAGGGGTGGCGATCGGTCATAGGTGCGAGTCAAACCAGCCGATGAGGTGATGCAATCGCGCCAGGCGACGACTGGGAGTGCCTGAACGGGACAGCTCGTGACCCTCCTCCGGGAATCGAATGAATGCGACTTCACGCTCGAGATAGGACAGTGCCGTATAGAGCTGCTCGGCCTGCTCTATTGGGCACCGGTGATCCTGCTCGCTATGCAGGATCAGCAGGGGAGTGGTGATGGAATCTACATAACTAATCGGGGAATAGCGAAGCAGCTTCTCGGCATCCTTCCAGGGGACGCCGTCGAACTCGAAGGCGCCGAACGTGCTTCCGATATCGCTCGTGCCGAAAAACGAATGAAAATTCGACACGCACCGCTGGGTGACAGCCGCCTTGAACCGGTCGTCGTGGCCGATGATCCAGTTGGTCAGGTAGCCGCCGTAGGAGCCACCGGTGATGCCGATCCTTTCCGTATCGATCCAGGGCAGGGCGGAGACCTGATCGACCGCGGCGATCACATCGGGCATGTCCGACTCTCCCCAGCGGCCCCGCGTCGACCCGGTGAACGCTTCACCGTATCCGCCTGACCCTCTCGGGTTCGTGAACACGACGGCATAACCCCGAGCCGCCATGAGCTGCATCTCGTGGAACATGGCATATCCGTACATGGAATGGGGGCCGCCATGGATTTGGACGATCAGGCGATGCTTGACGCCGCTTCCCTCCGAATACCCGGCCGGTGTCAGAAGCCAACCCTGGATCTCCTGCTTATCCGGAGACGTAATGGTGAGGTCTATCGCCGGATGAAGTGCGACCTCGGCCAAGATCGCTCTGTTCGGATCAGCCACCGGGCGCGGATCGCCGACGTCCAGCGCACTGGAATACAGCGCGGCTGGTCGATCGATGGACCCTTGCAGATAGATGAGTCGATCGCCCGCCACAGTGAACCCGGAAACGACGTGCGGTCCCTCGGTCAGGGCTACAGGCGTCCCGCCAGCGAGATCGACCATGAACACGCGCGCCGCGCCGCGCTCCGCCGCAACCGTGAGGATATGCCGGTTGCCCAGCCACACAGGTCCACCCTGGCTGGTATTCGCTAGGTCCGACATGCCGGTGCTTTCAGCGGAGACATCCCATGTATCGGTGTGGCTTCGCGCACCAGACCCGTCGGGGGCCGCGGTCCAGATGCGGTCGTTGAGCGCGCCGTTTGCCGCGTCCAGATGCCCAACGAAGGCGATCCGGTCACCCGCCGGGGACCATCGCGGTGAACCGAACCGGGCGTCTTCTTCGGTTATCGTCGTGATCTCACCGCTGTCGATGTCCAGGACATGGATCGCGCTCCGGGTCCAGAATCGCTTCCGATTCGCGCTTCGATTGCTGACAAAAGCGATCTTCCTCCCATCGGGCGACCAGGCGGGTTCGCTGACACCGGCATCCCCGGCCGTCATCTGGCGGGTCGTGCGATCGTCGAGCCGGACCGTCCAGAGATGTGGCACTTTGTCTATAAAGCCCTGCCCGTCGCCGCGGTAGTGCATCCGGTGGATGATCCGCTCGTCAGCGACATCACCGTTTCGCACCGGCGGCGGCTCGGCGGCGTCCTTGTCGAGATGATCGGAGGCCACGAAGGCGACCTGGGCGCCGTCCGGAGACCAGGTGGCGCTCGCGGCGCCAGATGGGTGCCGGGTGAGTTGCCGGGCCTCTCCACCCTCGACCCGTATGGTCCACAGTTGCGTCACGGTCTTGGCGGGTGGCCTGCCATCCTTTCCACTTTTCGGCTCAGGCGCTTTCTCGGCATCCGCTGCTTCCGAGGGGGCAGTGCCGTTCTCCGGATCGAGGATCGATGGCCGGTTGGATTCGAACACGAGCATCGTTCCGTCAGGCGACCAGCGCGGTGCCGAGTCGCGATGCACGCCAGAGGTCACCTTGTAGGCGTCGCCGCCGTCGGGCCGCGACACCATGATGCAGGAGCGGTAGGAATCGGACGTCTTGTCCATTACCGAATCGACCCAGGCGATGCGGGACCCGTCCGGCGCTGCCTGTGGATCGCTGACGACGTGGATACGGTACAGATCCTCGGCGGTAAGCGGTCGCGGATTGGGGCGGGTATCTGACATCTTGCGTGCATCGTCCTTTTTTGAAAGCTAGCCATGGAGTAAACCCGGATATCGTCGGGGCAGAATACGCGACGTCCACCGTCCCCTCAATGGTGCCGCAGAGCACGGTGAAGGCAGCGGCACGTCCCTCTATACTACCCCCGGACCCGTCGCTGGCCCGACCACAATGCCGTTGCCCGAACCGGGAACCACCGGCACGGCACCCGTCCCGACACGGAACTGATGGAGCCCGAATGAGACGGCAGGGGGTCGTAGTTTCCGCGAGGCGGCCCTTGCCGGGAACCGAAAACCACCAAGGCCCAGTGTCCCGCGGGCAAGAGACGCCACGGGTGATCGCCAGAGAGATGCAGGAGCCGAAGGGGAGATGTCCAGGACGGTGACCCGAAGATACCCCCTCGATCCGGTCGAACGGACCGGTGGGACACACTCGCCAGTGTCAGGCGGGTGGATGGACAGCGACAGCCTCGCCATGCGGGCCGCAAGCGGTACCGCGCGCTGGCTGCTCGAAGTCGCCGAGTGGCGACGTCTGCACCTCGACCTCTGGCAGACGATGACCGGACTTCTGCTCCTCCTCCTCGGACTTGGGCTCGCCGGCTCCGCCGCGATGATCGACAGCTACCTACACCGCGGTGTCGAAGCCGGAACCGAGCGACCATACGTGGTGCAGCCAACCGGCAAGGAGTTGGCTACCAATGCGGACCTCCGCATCTTTCCGGAGGAGGAGGTGGCGACTGTCGCTGAGGTGCTGGGCTCCAGCGGGTTCCGCTACGTCCGCCAGCCATTCATCTGGTCGCAAATCGAACCGACCCGTGGGAGCTACGACTGGTCGGCGTACGATCCCTTCGTGGAGCAACTTGCTCGACGCGACATCGGGCTGATCGCCGTGGTCAGCGGAGCGCCTGACTGGGCGCGTGACGGAGAATCCCTCGGAGCTTCGGACGGCCCTCCGAGCGATCCCGCCGCACTTCAATCGTTCACGCAGGCGCTAACGGCCCGGTACGCGAAATCCATCCCGTTCGTTCAGATATGGGACCGGCCGAACGTCGCCGACCGATGGGGTGGTGAACCTGCCACAGGGGCGACCTTCGTGCCGGTGCTGGCGGCAGGGTTCAATGGTGCGAGAGCGGGCAATCCGGTTGTCCAAGTCCTCACCCCTGAGCTGGCGGTAGCCTCGGATGTTCCCGGCGAGCATGGAGATCTCGCCTTCCTGGACGAGCTCTATCGTGCCAATGGTGACGTCTTTTTCGATGTGCTGGCTGTCCAGCTGGACGGGGGCGCCTATTCGCCGGACGATCGACGGGTGTCGCCTGACCGCTTGAACTACTCCCGAGCAATCCTGTTCCGGGATCTGACCCTCAGCCACGGAGACCAGAGCACTCCGGTCTGGGCCACCTCGTACGGCTGGGCGGCGTCCGACGAGATCAGCAGGGAGGAGCAGGCCGAATTCGTCATCCGAGGAATGGAGCGGAACTGGTCCGAGTGGCCGTGGATGGGGCTGACCGTGCAATGGTCGTTTCTCTCCCCTGCTGGCTCTCCCGGCGCTGCCTATGCCGTGGTGTTGTCCGACGGGTCGCCTACGCCGCTCTACCGGCGCCTGTCCTCCTCCGCGATGGAGGAGCGGGCGGCGATCGCGAACACCGGTTTTGCGCCGATGAACTCGCGTTCCGTGTCGTACTCCGGCAACTGGCAAAATCAGCCCCTGGAAGGCCGGACATTCAAGACATCACGGCGAGTGCAGTCCGCCGCGACGATGGAGTTCCAGGGCACGGGAGTGATCGCCTTTATCCGCTCCGGCCCAGAAGTGGGTCGGTTTCTGG
>DASYVY010000665.1:0-1555 GCA_035936535.1 Thermomicrobiales bacterium
CCTTCATCCTCGGCGAGACGAGCCGCGAGACGGACAAACCATCCAGCCACGTATGGATCATCGATCCGGATGGGGCGAACGCGCGGCAACTGACCCGCACGGGAACATCACATTCGAGCCCAGCCTGGTCCCCGGACGGTCAGGCACTGGCCTTCGTTTCCCAGCGAGATGGCTCCAAACCCAACGCCATCTGTCTGCTGCCCACGGATGGCGGAGAGGCACGTGAATTGGCCCGGCACCGGGCAATGCCGGGGTCGCTCGCCTGGTCGCCGGACGGAAGCACGCTTGCGTACACGTTGCCAATCGATCCGGACAACCCCGGCGAGGACCAGCGGGACGAGGACGCGCCGCCTCCGGTCCGGGTGGTCAGGCGCATCGACTACAAGCAGGACAACCGGGGGTTTCTCAACGACACACGCATGCAGGTCATGCTGATCTCGACCGAAACGGGCGAGACCCGGCAGCTGACCAGGGAGGCGTTCGATCACACCGAACCGCAATGGTCGCCGGATGGCGGGACGATCGCCGCCAAGATATCGAACCGGAACGGGATGCACTCGCAGCTCGCTCTTGTCGATGTCGGCACCGGCGCGGTTAGGCGGATCGGTCCCGAGGATGGAGTGCTGGCGACCTGGGCGTGGTCCCGGGATGGGTCGTTGATCCTGTTCGACGGTGAGGATCGGAACATCGCCCACACGGACTACTTCCGGTACGACCTCGCGACTGGGGATCGGCGCCGGCTCACGGAGGATCTCTCCTTTTCTTCGGAGTCCGGGTTCCCGACGATCTCCAGCCCGGCTCAACCGGTCTGGCTAGATGACCAAACCGCGCTTGTCCACGGCATTGAGCACGGCGCCAGCGGCTTGTGGACGATCGATGCCGGGAGTGGCGATGTCACGGAGGTCGTCCGGTGGGAAGCCACCCACGCGGGCCTCTCGACGGACTTGCCGGCCAACCTGATCGTGCAGGCATGGTCCTCGCTTGAAGGCACCGGGGAACTGATGGTCTTCGACCGCGCGGCCGGAGAAACCCGGATCATCACCTCGCTCAACGAGGCGTTTTTCTCCGAAACACCACCGGCGAAGTGGGAGGCCTTCTCGATCCAGCGAGGCGGGGAGACGATCGAGGCATGGCTCTTCATGCCGCACGACTTCGATCCGGCCGGCTCCTACCCCGTCGTGCTCGATGTCCATGGCGGCCCGCACGGCAACTACGGGTACAGCTTTAACCTCGGTGCCCAAGTGATGGCCGATGCCGGCATGCTGGTGGTCGCCAGCAATCCTCGCGGATCCGGCACGTACGGGCGGCACTTCGCCAACCTCGTCCGTGGCGACTGGGGAGGGGAGGACTGGCTCGACCTGCTGGCCGTCCTCGACAAGGTGCTGGAGCGGCCCTATGCGGACGCGGACCGGACCGGGATCTACGGGTATTCCTATGGTGGCTACATGACGTCATGGGCGATCGGCCAGACGGATCGGTTCAAGGCGGCGGTCTGCGGCGCTCCCGTATTCGATATGGAGTCCTTCTACGGCACCAGCGATATCGGGCACGACTT
>DASYVY010000666.1:0-2524 GCA_035936535.1 Thermomicrobiales bacterium
CCGATCCTGGCCGCGACGTTTGCGCTTGCGATCTGGGGCGCCCAGCTCGAGCGGAGCCGGCTGCGCGTCTTTCTCGGGATAGACATCCCCAATCCGTACCGGGAGCTTTGTGAGGACGGAGCGGACAGTCCAGCCCGACGGCGGGGGCTGACCCGCAGGCTCACCGACAACGTGATGCTGGACGTCTTCTTCAAGCGGGCCTGGCGATTCCTCCGCAGCGCCCAGATCTGGCGGGACGTCGTCTATCTCATGCTCCTGCTCCCGATCGGCTGCCTTGGACTGGCATTCGTCTGGCTCCCGATTCCCTTTCTGGCCGCACCATTCATCAGCCTCGCCGGGTCCGATTCTTCGGTATTCTTCTGGGACATCAACAATCTGTTCGAAGCGCTGTTGGCCTTCATCACCGGCCTCGTGATCGTGGTTCCGGCAAGCATGCTCGTCAATATCACCGCCAACCTCAATGGCGAGGTGGGCCGCCGGTTTCTCGCGCCATCGACGGAAGAGGTCCTCACCGAACGGGTCGAGGAGCTGACCGAGAGCCGCTCGGCGATCATGCGGGCGATGCACCTGGAGCGGCGCCGCATCGAGCGCGATCTCCACGACGGCGCCCAGCAGCGCCTCGTCTCCCTGGCGATGGAGCTTGGCCTGGCGCGTGAGAAGATGGGCACGGATCTCGAAGCGGCCCGAAAGCTGCTCGACGAGTCCCACGAGGATGCCAAGCTCGTGCTTGCCGAGCTGCGCGACCTGGTCCGGGGGATCCACCCGGCGGTCCTGACCGATCGCGGGCTGGACGCGGCGATCTCGGCGATCGCCGGACGGTCGCGGATTCCGGTCGGGGTCGATGTCCGGCTGCCGGATCGCCAACCGGAGGAGGTCGAGGGGACCGCCTACTTCGTCGTCGTCGAGGCGCTGACGAACATCGCCAAGCACAGCGAGGCGACCGAGGCAAATGTCGCCATCCGTCGCGATCGCGGCTGGCTGCGGATCACCGTGGCGGACAACGGCAAGGGCGGTGCTGATCCCGCCAGGGGAACGGGGCTGCGTGGCCTGAGCGACCGGATCCTCGCCCTGGATGGCCGGATGGCAATCGAGAGCCCGCCCGGCGTCGGCACGACCCTGATGGTGGAGATCCCATGCGAATAGCTGTGCGAGTAGCTGTGCGAATAGCCATTCGAGCGCCTCTGCGAGTAGCGATGCGGGGAGCATTATGCGGGTTGTGATTGCGGAAGATGCGGTCCTGCTGCGGGAAGGGCTGATCCGGCTGCTGACGGAAAACGACGCCGAGGTCGTCGCGGCCGTCGACAACGGACCCGATCTCGTCGCGGCGGTGATTCGTGAGCGCCCGGATGTCTCGATCGTCGATGTCCGGATGCCGCCGACGTTCCGCGACGAAGGGCTCCGGGCGGCGATCGAGGCCCGGCATCGCGTTCCGCAGACCCCCATTCTCGTGTTCTCCCAGTACGTCGAGGAGCGTTACGCCGCCGAGCTGCTCGAAGGCGGCACCAGGGGCGTCGGCTACCTGCTCAAGGACCGGGTCGCCGATGTCCGGGAGTTCATCGTCGCCGTGCGGCGCGTCGCCTCCGGCGGCACGGTGCTCGATCCCGAGGTCGTGGCCCAGCTGGTCACGCGGCGACGCCGCGATGAGCGGCTGGCGTCGCTCACCCAGCGCGAGCAGGAGGTGCTGGCCCTGATGGCCGAGGGCCGCACCAACAACGCGGTCGCGGAAGCCCTTTTCGTCAGCGAAGGGACCGTCGAGAAGCACATCCGGGGCATCTTCACCAAGCTCGGCCTGGAGGACACGGAGTCCGTCCATCGCCGTGTGCTGGCGGTCCTGACATTCCTCCGGCTCGGCGCGGATGAGGTTGGCCAAGCCCGCCTCTGAGTACGGAACCGGCTGGTTCCATGCCTGGCCGGCCACGGCATCCGGCCCGCACCCTGTCTTCACGTATCAGGTCGAACGTATCCCGCCGCGTGGCAGGGACTTCCCGGACATGTCTTGCCCTTGGGTCGGTAACGGCAACGCTAAGCGGGCAGACGATCGTTCTCCGGCCGATGCGCGGCAGTCGGGAGCCGGCCGATGCCTGCGCCGGTCCGCCCAGACTTGCGAGCAGCGCCGAAACCTACCCACCCCTGCGACATCCACGACACGCAGCTCCTTCTTGTCATGCCCGTGGATGCGGCATCTCTCGACATCCCAGCATGGGACCGGTATGTTTAGATCATCTGTTCGCCAGATCAAAAAGCAGGAGCGCACATATGACCGAGGTAGTGCTCTTTCACCACGCGCAGGGGATGACCCCCGGCATCATCGCCTTCGCCGACACGCTGCGCCGCGCCGGGCACACCGTCCACACGCCCGACCTCTATGACGGCCGGACCTTCAACAGCATCGAGCAGGGCGTCGCCCATGCCGGGGAGATCGGCTTCGACACGGTGATGGAGCGCGGCTTGCAGGCGGCCGAACGGTTGCCAGCCGAAGTGGTCTACGCCGGGTTCTCCCTGGGAGTGATGCCCGCGCAAAGAT
>DASYVY010000667.1:0-2302 GCA_035936535.1 Thermomicrobiales bacterium
CGTCCTGGATGTCCTTGACGGCAAGCGTCTGGAACACCTCGGCCACATCCATGTCCTGCCCGAGAAGCTGGATGATCTCCTCGTCGTAGGCATCACCAGACGAGATCGCCTTCTGGAAGATCGTCGGGTTCGACGTGACGCCCCGGATTCCAACTTCCTCTATCCGCTGCGCCAACAGGCCAGATTGGATCATCTGGCGGCTGATGTCGTCCTGCCAGACGCTTTGACCTTCATTGAGCAGCTGCTTGATCGGATTTTTCCCTTGCGTTGTGCTCATGACGGGATCCTTTCCTGTCGTTTCGAGGCAAAAGCGATGTCACGGTGAGGTCAGGAGTGGCCCGCCGCTGGGGAGGACAGCGATCCAGCGGCCTCGCCCCCGAGGAATTCCTCGTCGATCTTGTCTGCTTCCTCGGTGCGGCCGAGTACCCGGAGGGCGGTCGCGGCAACATGCTCCTTCGTCATGCCAAGGGCTTTCAGGACGTCCTTCCCGGGTCCCGAGGCACCGAAACGGTCGACCCCGACGGTCGCGCCATTGTCTCCGACGTAGCGCGCCCAACCGATCGTGGTTCCCGCCTCCACCGAGACGCGGGCGGTTCCACGCGGGCCGAGCACCTGTTCGCGCCAGGCATCGTCCTGCGCATCGAACAGTTCCCAGCTGGGCATGCTTACCACCCGAGCGGAGACATCATGCTCGCTGAGAAGGTCGCGCGCCATGACGGCAAGCTCCACTTCCGAGCCGGTAGCGAGGAGCACGACATCGGGTGTTCCATCGGTGTCCGCGAGGATGTAGCCACCCCTGCTGACATCACCGTTGGCTCCCGAGCGATCCAGGACACCGAGATCCTGGCGGCTGAGGATCAGCACCGAGGCGGTATCGAGCTCGATCGCGATCTTCCATGCCTCCGCGGTTTCGTTGGCGTCGGCTGGGCGGAGTACGGTCAGGTGCGGGATCAGGCGGAGGGACATCACGTGCTCGACCGGCTCGTGGGTGGGGCCGTCACCGCCGACCGCGACGCTGTCGTGGGTGAACACGAAGATCGACTTCAGGTAACTGAGCGCGGCAAGACGGATCGCCGGTCGCATGTAGTCCGAGAAGACGAGGAACGTCGACCCGAACGGGATGATGCCGCCGTGAGCGGCCAGGCCGTTCACGATCGCGCCCATCGCGTGCTCGCGGATCCCGAAGTGAAGGTTCCGGCCGGTGTAGTTCCAGCCCCCGCCGGAAAGCCCCTGGGATTGTGCATCCACGGTGGACGGGTGACCGAAGTCGCCACCGTTCTTGAGCACCGTGTTGGTGGAGGGATTGAGGTCTGCCGAGCCGCCGATGAACGTTGGAAGGTTCCCGAAGAACGCGTTCATGACCTCCCCGGAGGCCTTGCGCGTCGCGATCGGCTTGTCGTCATGGGACCAGGAAGGAAGGTTGGCGTCCCAACCCTCGGGCAGCGTGCCGGCGATCGCCTGCTCGTACGTTGTTGCCTCTTCGGGAAATGCCGCACGGTAGGCGTCCATGCGAACGCGCCACTGGGCCTGTGCCTCCGCTCCCCGGTCGAGCGCCTCGTGGAAGTGCTGCGCCGCTTCTTCCGGGACGAAGAACGGTGGCTGGGTCGGAATCCCGAGATTCTCCTTGGTCCTGATCGTTTCCTCAGGGCCAAGCGGCGATCCGTGCACGCCGAACGTACCCGCCTTGTTGGGGGAACCGAATCCGATCACGGTGCGGGCGACGATCAGGCTTGGCTGCTCCGTTTCCGATTTCGCCTGCTCGACGGCGGTGCGCACAGCGTCCGTGTCCATGCCGTCGATCTCCTGGACGTGCCAGCCGAGCGCCCGGAACCGGGCGGCGACATCCTCATGCATGGAGACATCGGCCGACGCCGCAAGCGTGATGTGGTTCTGGTCGTACAGGTAGATCAGCTTGCCCAATTTGAGGTGTCCGGCGATGGCGGCTGCCTCGAACGCCACCCCTTCCATCACGTCACCATCGGAAACGATGCCGTAGGTATAGTGGTCGACGATCTCGTGACCCGGCCGGTTGAAGGTCGCGGCCAAATACGCCTCGGCGATGGCGAGGCCGACACCATTGGCGAAGCCCTGGCCAAGCGGCCCAGTCGTCACCTCAACACCCGGCGTGTGCAACCTCTCCGGGTGACCCGGAGTCTTCGACCCGAGTTGCCGGAAAGCCTTGATGTCATCCAGCGACAGGTCGTACCCGGTCAGGTGGAGCAGCGAGTACAGCAGCATCGAGCCATGACCGGCGGACAGGACGAAGCGGTCACGATCCGGCCATTGAGGATCGCGCGGGTTG